>JANNCZ010000240.1:0-10248 GCA_031387185.1 Burkholderiales bacterium | reverse complement strand
TGAAGATTCCGCATTCGCTGTTGATCCTCGCCGACAAGGTGATTGAATGAACCGGCGCGGCAGGCGGGCCGCGATGCCCCTTGACCATCTTCCTGAAACCGTTGGTACAAGCCATTCTTCAGCGTATCTCGGAGGGCCAATCTGAAAGCGCAGCGGCTTGCGTTTGCCAGATCAATCAATACAGTGGCGTCAAGGAAAAACTTCATGCCGGACCGAACGATCCTATGAGCCGCCGCGCACGCTGGCCTGCACGGCAGCAGCATGCACCTTCGGATCAACGCGCAGCAGGCCTCGTTTTACCGGGCGCCTTGCGGCGCAACCGGTATTGCTCCACCTGGTCCGGAAACAATCCGAACCCGATCGCGTTGTCGGCAGAAAGATGCGCGAGCAGTTCCAGGGTCCGCGCCTTCACCGCCTCGCGGTCAGCGGCTGGCAGGACGCGGGTAATCCGCTCGATCACCCGTTCCGGCGCCGCCTTCGCGCCCATGCCGGCACGCAGCACAATTTCTTTTACCGCCAGGTCAATCCCGCGCCGGTAAATCAAATCGACCCGGTCCGGTTCGTTGCGCAGTTGACCGGCCTGTTCGCGCAGGGTTTGCGCGGAAGCCAGGTAGCCGCTGCTGTACGCATCGGCGATGGCCTGATGATTTTGGGTTTCGTAAAACAGCAGCAAGCCGCCGGTATAGCGGCGCGCTTCGACCTGGCCAAACGATAAGGGGCAGAGCCCGGCCTTGAACAGCGGCAGGTTGGCAACGATGCGGCCGGTGCGCTTGTTGACATCCATGAACGGTTGCAGATACGGCAGGGCGACGAGAAGAAAAATCGATTGTTCCAGCGGGTCAGTGATGGCAGCCGCCTTGAGCGTCAGGAGCTTGAACTGTTCGGCAATTTGGGAGGGCACTGACAGCGGCACGTAGTTTGATTTGCCAATGCCGACCAGAGCGGAGCGCAGCCGGCCCGGCTCGCCCGGCGGCAGCAGGCCGCGCGCCAGCAAGGTGTGGATATTCTTGATCTCGCGTTCGCTGATCTGAAGCGCGTCGACGTGCTCGATCATGTAAAGCAGCGCGTTCTTGTGATTCAGGATCATGGTGGCCTCCACTGCGGTTTTTCCCCGCGCTTCGATGCCTTCCCGGATCAGGCGCCCGGTATCGAGCAGCGAGTAGGTATTGCCCTCCATGTGGGAACTGGCCCACGACATGTCGATCAGAAAACGCTCAAACACGCGCTGGTAAAACAGCGAGGGCTGCATGCCCGGCACGCGTCCCGCCGCATGCAACTGTTGCCGCACCAGTTCTGAAAAAAAATGATCCCGATTGGGCCGGAACTGCTGGAGCCAATCAAGGTTGTAGCCAATTTCGTGTCCGCTGCCGAGCGGGCGATCAAGATAAACCAGTGCATCGCGCACGAAATAGCGGGTGGTGCGCGCACCGCCTTCACGGCGCAGCAGCAGCGCCATTTTCTCCAGACGGCGCGATAGTGTCGGCTGGCTGACCGGTCGCACCAGTAGCCGCCGCAGAGCGGCACTCGAGATGCCCGGCTGCTTGCAGACAATCGCAAAGGTGTCCTGCTCGTCTGCGCTCATGCTGTCCCAGACCGGGGGAGCGGGTGCCGCCGCCTTGGCCGGCCGCGGGCTGAGCGGTGTGCCGGGCTTGCGGGTGGCGCGGGCGCGATTCGCGGCAGGTGTCCGTAGACGCGGCTTGGCGGATGTCATGGCTTTCCCCCTATGAATAAATCTGGATTTTTATGAATAGAATGAATAAATTGAAGTATATTTGAATAGAATGAATAGATCAATCAGGAAATGCATAAATACCCGGACTTTCACGAGGGCGGCGGCGCTGCCTGATGCTGCGGCGCGGCGCGTGGAATGTGATTATTCAGGTTTCATGAGCGGCCCCCGTGAGTAGACTCAAGCTCGGGTTACCATCTACCTTCTGCAGCGCATCCAAACCGGCTGTTCACGATTTCTTCACCCTCCGCCAGCCCATGGCCATCCGCCTGCGCCTGTTTGCCAAGTACGCCACGCTGATCACCGTACTGGTGGGCGGCGCGCTGATCGCGAGCGGCGCGGTCAGCCTGTACTTCGCCTACGGCGAGAGCAAGCAGGCGCTGTTCGCCCTGCAGCGCGAGAAGGCCGACGCCGCCGCCTACCGCATCGAGCAGTACGTGCGCGGCATCGAGCACGAGCTCGGCTGGACCGCGCTGCCGCGCGTGCAGGAAGGGTCGTCTGCCGCCGACCAGCGCCGCATCGAATTCCTCAAGCTGTTGCGTCAGGCGCCGCAGATCACCGAGGCGGTATGGATCGACCGTGAGGGTGAAGAGCAGGTGCGCGTGTCGCGCCTGGCGATGGATGCACTGGCGGCCTCGACCAACCTCAAGAGCGACCCGCGCGTGGTGGGTTCGAAGGATGGCCGCACCTACTTCGGTCCGGTGACCTTCCGCAAGGATACCGAGCCCTACATGGCAATCGCGCGCGCCGCCGGCGGGCAGGACGCCGGCACCACGGCGGTCGAGGTCAATCTCAAATTTGTGTGGGACGTGGTGTCGCAGTTGCGCATCGGCAAGGCCGGCATTTCCTATGTAGTTGATGCCCAGGGACATCTGGTGGCGCACCCGGACATCAGCATGGTGCTGCAAAAACTCGAGTGGGCCAAGCAGCCGCAGGTGATTGCGGCGCGTGCCATGCCGGCCGATGCCCCCACCAACAATGCCGCCAAGCCCGGTGAAGAAGGCTCGCACCAGCTCGAAGTGCGCACCCGTGAGGGGCGCGATGTGCTGGTCGCGTATGCGCCGATTCCCTCACTCGACTGGCGCGTGTTTGTCGAGGTGCCGCGCGAGGAAGTGCTGGTGCCGGTGCTGGCTTCGATGTATCGCACCGGCGGGGTGTTGCTGGTGGCCCTGATTCTGTCGATCCTTGCCAGCGTGGTCATGGCGCGGCGCATGGTGCGGCCGATTCGCGCCTTGCAGGAAGGCGCAGCCCAGATTGGCGCCGGCAACCTGCAGCAGGAGATCGTGGTCAAGACCGGCGATGAGCTCGAAGCCCTGGCCGACCAGTTCAATACCATGGCGGTCGATCTGAAGGAGTCGTACAGCGGCCTCGAGCGCAAGGTCGATCAGCGCACCAGCGAGCTTACCGAGACCCTCGAGCAGCAGACCGCCACGAGCGAGATTTTGCGCGTGATCAGCAATTCACCGACCAACGAGCAGCCGGTGTTTGACGCCATCGTATCGAGTGCAATCCGCCTGTTCGAGGGCCACCGCGTCGGCTTGATTCTGGCGGAGGGCGGGCAATTGCACATGCGTGCACGCGGCAGTCTCGACCTGAATGACGAAACCGTGCTCAACCGCCTGTATCCGATGCCGCTCAACCGTGACAGCTTTGTCGGGCAGGCGATCCTCGATTGCAGCGTGTTGCAGGTGGGCGACATCGAAGCGCCGGAGATTCTGCCGGCCGCCGCCGCACATGCGCGCAAGCTCGGCTATCGCTCGACCAGCGTGGCGCCGCTGTTGCGCGAGGGGGTGGCCATCGGCGCGATCACGGTGCCCCGTGCCGGGCCCGGCGTGATGACGGCCAATCAGTTGGCCCTCTTGCGCACCTTTGCCGACCAGGCCGTGATCGCGATCGAAAACGTGCGCCTGTTCCGCGAGATCGAGGACAAGAACCAGCAGCTCGAAATCGCCAGCAAACACAAGTCCGAGTTCCTCGCCAACATGAGCCATGAGCTGCGCACGCCGCTCAACGCCATCATCGGTTTTTCGGAGGTGCTGGCCGAGGAAATGTTTGGCGACCTCAACGAGAAACAGGCCGAGTACGCACACGATATCCACGGCTCGGGCAAGCACCTGCTGTCGTTGATCAATGACATTCTCGACCTCGCCAAGGTCGAGGCCGGGCGCATGGAGCTCAATCTGTCCGACTACAACCTGCCGGTGGCGATTGACAATGCGATGACCCTGGTGCGCGAACGTGCGCTCACCCATGGCCTGTCTCTCAAATCCGCGATCGACCCGGCCGTCGGCGACCTGCGTGGCGACGAGCGCAAGGTCAAGCAGATCCTGCTCAACCTGCTCTCGAACGCGGTCAAGTTCACGCCCGCAGGCGGCACGGTCACGGTGCTGGCCCGTTACGTGGAGGGCTTTGCCCAGATAGCGGTGCGCGACACCGGCGTCGGCATTGCCCCCGAAGACCAGACCGCCGTGTTCGAGGAATTCAAGCAGGTTGGCACCGACGTCACCAAGAAGGGCGAAGGCACCGGTCTCGGCCTCGCACTCACGCAGCGCTTTGTCGAGCTGCATGGCGGACGCTTGTGGCTGGAGAGCAAGTTGGGCGAAGGATCGACGTTTACGTTTACATTGCCGCTGGAATTGCCGGTAGCCGTGGAAGCCGCATAGGGAGAATCGCATGGCAGGGGAACTGGTGCTGGTGGTGGAAGACAACGAGAAAAACATGAAGCTCGCACGTGACGTGCTGACCGCCAAGGGCTATCGCGTGATTGAAGCGGTCACCGGGGAAGAGGGCGTGGCAGTAGCGCGCACCCAGGTGCCGGAACTGATTTTGATGGACTACCAATTGCCCGGCATCAACGGCATCGAGGCGTTTCAGCAGATCCGGGCAGACGATGGCACCAAACACATTCCCATCGTGGCGGTGACCGCATCGGCGATGCCGGAAGAAGAGGCCATGATGAAGAAGGCCGGCTTTGACGGTTTTATGTCCAAGCCCATCAACCTCAAGCAATTCGTGGCGACGGTGGCTGACACCCTCGCCAAAGCCAAGAGCGCGAAGCCTGCCGCAGGCGAGGCATGAGCGGCACCGGCACCGCTGCACCTGACGCCGCGTCGGCCCCGTCGGCGCCATCGGTCGCGCCGGCCGGTTCCAACCCGCCACCCTGCCTGCTGGTGGTGGACGACATTCCCGCCAATGTGCGGGTGCTGGCAGATATCCTGACCTTCAGCGGCTACCGTGTAGTAACGGCGGGCGGCGGGCGCGAGGGCCTCGAGAAAGTCGCGAGCGAAAAGCCCGATCTGGTGCTGCTCGACGTGATGATGCCGGACATGAACGGCTACGAGGTATGCGCGGCAATCCGCGCCGAGCCAGCCTCGGCGCTGCTGCCGGTAGTGATGGTGACGGCGCTGGACGCTGGCGCCGAGCGCGTAAAGGGGATTGAAGCAGGTGCCGATGACTTTTTGACCAAGCCGGTCAATCGCCACGAGCTGCTGGCGCGGGTCAAATCGCTGTTGCGCGTCAAGAGCTATCACGACACCATCGAGTTGCAGCGCGCCGAGCTCAAGGCGCTCAACGCCGGGCTCGAAGCGCGCGTCGCCGAGCAGGTCGGGCAGATCGAGAAGCTGGCACGCCTCAAGCGCTTCCTCACACCGAAAGTCGCGGAGTTGATCGTCTCGGGCGAAATTGACGACCCGATGAAAACCCGGCGCCGCGAAGTGACTGTGTTGTTTGTTGATTTGCGCGGCTTTACCGCATTCACCGAAACCGCTGAACCCGAAGAAGTGATGGGGGTGTTGCGCGAGTATCACGCGGTGCTGGGCGAGATCATCGTGGCAAACGACGGCACCGTAGAGCATTTTGCCGGCGATGGCGTCATGGTGGTCTTCAACGACCCGATGCCGGTTGAGCAGCACGAGCTCAAGGCGGTGGAAATGGGCCTGGCAGTGCGCACGCAAGTGGGCGCGTTGAGCATGGCCTGGCGCAAGCGCGGGCATGACCTGGGCTTCGGTGTCGGCATCGCGCAGGGCTATGCCACGAATGGCGCGATCGGCTTCGAAGGCCGGCGCGATTACGGCACCATCGGCACCGTCACCAACACAGCGGCGCGCCTGTGCGGCGAGGCCAAGCCGGGGCAGATCCTGATTTCGCAGCGGGTGTGCATGCGGGTGGAAGACCAGGTTGCGACGGAACCGGCGGGCGAACTCACCCTCAAGGGCTTGAGCCGGGTGATCCCGGCCTTCAACGTGACCGGGACCAAGGCGGCGGCTCCCGCGTGAGGGGCAGCACGCGGCCCCAAGTTCTACTCCAGCTACTCCAGCTACGGCAGCTACGGCGCTTCGACCTGATTCATCCGCTTCAACAGCACTGGCACACGGCTGGCGAGATAGGCTGAGTTGCGGTTGCGGTCATAGAAGCGCGGATTGGGCAGCATCGCGGCAAGGCGCGCGGCCTGCTCGCGCGAGAGCTGCGCGGCGCTGATGTTGAAGTAGTGGCGCGCCGCCGCTTCGGCGCCAAACACACCGTTGCCCCACTCGACCACGTTGAGATAAATCTCGAGGATGCGGTCTTTGTCCATCTGTGATTCGATCATCCAGGTGATGAGCGCCTCCTGCCCCTTGCGCACGTAGCTGCGCTCCCCTGAGAGGAACAAATTTTTTGCCAGTTGCTGGGTAATGGTCGAACCGCCGGCGACGACCTTGCCCTTCTTCTGGTTTTTTTCCAACGCTTTCTCAATCCCCTTCCAGTCGAAGCCTTCGTGTTCGGTGAAGGTGGTATCTTCAGCGGCGATCACCGCGAGCTTGAGGCTCTGCGCGATGCGCGGGTAGTTAACCCATTCGTGTTGGAGTTTCGCGCTGCCATCCTTGGCGCGCAGCGCATCGAGGCGCTGATCCATGAAGGCAGTGCTGCGCGGGTTGTGATCGACCCACCACCAGATGCGCGCGTAATACGCGCCTTGCCAGGCGATCAGCGCGAGGAGCAGCGCGAGAAAGCTCCACAGCGCAAAGCGCCCTAACTTGCGCCACCAGCCACCCGCGCGTGACGTGTTGGCCACGGCTAGGCCGGGGTGTCAGGGTCAAGCGCACTGGCGATGCGGCCGACACCATCGAGCGCACGCATGCGTTGCGTTTCGGCCAGCGCGGGATGCGGATAGCGCCGCAACAACTCACCCGCTGCATCCGCTGTCAACGGCTGCGACAGCAGAAACCCCTGAAACTCGTGGCAGCCTTTCTCGCGCAGCATGCGCAATTGCGCGGCGTTCTCCACGCCTTCTGCAAGCACGGTCAGCTTGAGGGTGCGGCCCATCTGCACGATCGCCGAGGCGATGGCCGCGTCGTCAACATCGGTCTCTATGTCGCGCACAAAGCTGCGGTCGATCTTGAGCTTGTCAATGTGATAGCGCTTGAGGTACCCGAGCGACGAATAGCCGGTGCCAAAGTCATCGATGGCCAGCGTTACCCCAAGCGCACGCAGGCTGGCGAAGCGCCCGGTGATGGCCAGGGACTCCCGGATGAGCACACCCTCGGTGAGTTCGATTTCGAGATAGCGCCCTTCGAGCCCGCTCTGGTACAACACACGCTCAACGTCAGTGACGAGATTGCCGGTCTTGAACTGTAGCGGCGAGACATTGACAGCCATCGGCACCTTGGGCAGCCCGGCATCCTGCCAGGCCTTGTTTTGCCGGCACGCCTCCGCCAGCACCCAGCGGCCAATACCGCCAATCAAGCCGCGCTCTTCGGCAAATGCAATGAAATCGTTGGGCGCCACCAGCACGCCATTGCGGCGCCAGCGCACCAGCGCTTCGAACCCGGTGATGCGCGTGCCGCCCATATCGACCTGCGGCTGGTAGTGCAACTCAAAATCGCCGCGCCGCACCGCTTCGCGCAGGGCCGCTTCCTTGGACAATTCGTCATAGGCTTGCACCGACAGATCGGGTGCGTAAAACTGGTATTGGCTGCGCCCGCTTTTCTTGGCCAGATACATGGCGCTGTCGGCATTGCGGATCAACTCCTCAGCCGTGCTGCCGTCGCCGGGGAACACGCTGATGCCAATCGACGGCGCCACGCTGACCTGATGGCCGTCGATCTCAAACGGCGCGGACACCTGCGCCAGCAGCTTCACGGCGACGGCAGCAGCGGCTTCAGCCTGCGCCAAATCGGCGAGCACCACGATGAACTCATCACCGCCCTGGCGCCCCACCACATCGGCATCGCGCACAGAACTCTCGATGCGGCGCGCCACTTCGACCAGCAGCGCATCGCCGGCGTGATGCCCGAGTGAATCATTGACGGTTTTGAAATGATCGAGGTCGATGAACAGCACGGCAGAGTGCGTCTGATGCCGCCGCGAGAGCGCCAGCAGGCTCTCCAGGCGCTGCTGCAGCGTGAGCCGGTTGGGCAGGCCGGTGAGCGCGTCGTGATGGGCCAGGAAGCGGATGTGCGCTTCATCCTTCTTGCGCGCGCTGATGTCGCGCATGGTGCCAAGGCGAACCAGCGTGCCGTCACGCATCATGGTGCGCCCGGTGAATTCCACCGGGATGTGGCGGCCATCCTGGTGAATCACTTCGGCTTCGTAGGCACCTTCTTTTCCAGCGCGAATGTACTCGGTCACGGTGTCGCGAAACGCCGGGGCCACCAAATCAAGCGTCGCGCGCCCGATTGCCTCCTCGACGCTATAGCCCAGCATGCTCGCCGCAGCCTCGTTGACGTCGATCAGAATGCCGTCCTGGTGAAAGTAAATGCCCTCACGCGCGGCCGCGGCAAATTTTTGCAGCCGCTCTTCGCTGTCCTGAATCGCGCGTACCGCCGCATGGCGCTGTGTGACGTCATGAATCAGCACCATGGCACCGATCTGGACCCCGTTGCGGTCAAAGTGCGGCGCGAGATGCACGTCAATCTGGCGTTTTTCGCCGCCGGGCAAGGTCTGTTCACGCTCGTAACGCACGGTGCCCCCGCCGAGCACCGTCTTCACATGGGGGCCGATGCTGGCCCAGGCTGCCGCGCCGATGGCTTGCTCTACGGTTTTGCCCAAAATCGATTCAGGCGTCCAGCCGTTGTAAGCGGCGTATGCACGATTGGCGTAGCGGCAGTAGAGCGTGCCGGTCTCGTAATAGGCCATCAGTGCCGGCGCGTGGTCGGCCAGCGTGGCGAGCAGATACTCGCGTTCGGAAACGGGCGGTGGCAGCGGGTCAGCCATGATGCGGGATGCTAACGCAGTTGGCGGCCGGCATCGGACAGTGTTTCTTCATTCGACCGACAGCGCATCAGCGCGCGAAAACGTCCACGTCATCGTGAGGTCGAGCACGCCGTAGCGCGCCATCATTTGCGGCGAAAAGCGGCCGT
This sequence comes from Burkholderiales bacterium, assembly GCA_031387185.1. GTDB lineage: Bacteria > Pseudomonadota > Gammaproteobacteria > Burkholderiales > JAEUOS01 > CANJDH01. The sequence goes on along the minus strand of JANNCZ010000240.1, from coordinate 1,182 downwards.
AAGGCTCAGCGAGTTTGACGATCCGGCGCGCGGCGGCGTCCACCTCGCGCGTGCCGGAGGAGCGGTCAATCTCGATTTTTTCGACACGCCCGTCGGCCAGCACCGAGACCGTCATCACCAGACGGTAGACGCGGCCGCGCGCAGACTCGGGGTAATTGACGTTGCCGACGCGCTCGACTTTTTCGGCCCACTGCTTGAAGTACATCGCGTATTCAACTTCGCGTGTCGAGGGCGTCACGTAACCGCGCTTGGGGCGCGCGTTTTCGTCTTCGATGCGTTTGAAGATTTCTGCTTCGCGGCGCAGGATCGCCTGCGCACTGGCGAGCAATTCGGCCCCCGTCACTTGCGGCTGCAATGGCCGCGGATCAATCTGCTGTTCGGGCTTGACCTCCGCCGCCGAGACCTTGGTGGGCGAGTCTTTCAATTTGCTGAGCAGCTTCTTCTGCTCCTCTTCGAGCTGCTGCTGGCGCGCGGCGGCATCGGAGAGCTGTTCGCCATCCTGCACCGCACGCGAGCGCGTGAGGAACGATTTGGCGCGCCCCTTGGCGGCGTCGCCGCCGCCGTCGAGATTGGCTTGTGCGAGCGCCTCGGCCTTGACCGGCTTGGTCGCATGTTTGGCGTTGACCAGGATCACATCGAGCGGTGCTTCGAGCGTCTTCATGCGCGGCGGCTCAGGCGGCACGAATTTGAGTGCCAGCACACCTGCGTGCGCGACGGTGGAGATCACCAGTGCCGTGGTCAAAATGCGCTGTGAAGCATCCATCCTGCGCCACCATTCGGGCGCGGGGAAGGTCTGCAGGAATGCTTCAGCGAGGCTCAATGGCGGGACGAAAAACAGCGGGTCAGGAATGGGTTCAACGCGGATGGTCAACGCGAACCGGAGCGGCCACACATTCTAATCGGTGGCCTCATCGTCTTCGGCGGCGGCGCCGATGATCGAAGTGCCTGTCGCGGCAGCTGTCGCGGCACCTGTCGCGGCACCCATCGCAGCGCCCGTTTCAGCGCCCGTTGCAGCGCCGGTTGCAGCACCGGTTGCAGCACCCGCGACAGCACCAGAGACCGCGAGGTCTGCGTCTTCGGCAGCGGCAGGCTCGTCAATCACCCCCGCGAAGGCGGCGTCGATCCACAGACGCCATTCATCGACGGCGCGAATCTGCACCGCCACGCGCGCGCCCTGTGCCA
>JANNCZ010000231.1:0-1870 GCA_031387185.1 Burkholderiales bacterium | reverse complement strand
GGTGTGGCTGACCCGCAAGGGCGCGGTGTCGGCGCGTGCCGGTGAACTCGGCATCATCCCCGGCAGCATGGGGGCGAAGAGCTTCATCGTGCGCGGGCGCGGTCATGCCGATGCCTACTGCTCGTGCAGCCACGGTGCGGGGCGCAAGATGTCGCGCAACAAGGCGCGCGGGATGTATTCCGCAGTCGATCTGATTGCGCAGACCGATGGCGTGGAATGCCGCAAAGACGTTGGCGTGGTCGACGAGATCCCGGCGGCGTACAAGGACATCGACGCCGTGATGGCCGCGCAAGCGGAGCTGGTCGAGGTGGTTGCAACCCTGAAGCAGGTGCTGTGCGTGAAGGGTTGACCTTTCGCACCGGAAAGGTTGATCAAGGTGTCAGGCTGGAGAGCCAATAACCATGCGGCTCTTCAGCGCTGTGCCTTGCTAATCCGCCTGCACCAACGTTTTTCGGGCAGTGATAGTTCGGTTTTTCTCCCGCAGTACAACCCCATTCACGAAAGGAGTGGTCATGCATCACGACATCCTCGCGCTCGACATCGCCGGCACTCCGGTGCGGTGGATCGGCGCTGAAACCGCTGCGGGCTATTACGCCAGCGGCAAAATCGCGTGGGAACTGGGCGGCGCGCCGATTCATCTGCGCGGCGGCTTCAACCACGCCGGTCTGCAATCCGGCCTCGCCATCGCGCCCATCGTGGCGGTGCGCGGTGGTCACGGCAACCGTGATTTCACGGTGCGCAATCGTGCGCGCCAATCGCAGGCGCCACGCCTGTCGCGCCGCCTGCTGTTCGCGCGCGACCGGCATCTGTGCGCCTACTGCGGCGGCGTGCGCCATTTCGGCGATCTGTCGATGGATCACATCCTGCCCGCTTCGCGTGGCGGGCGCGACACCTGGAGCAATCTGGTGACCGCGTGCCGCCCGTGCAACCAGCGCAAGGCTAACCGCACGCCGGATGAAGCGCGCATGCCGCTGCTGTATGTGCCCTACGCACCGAACCGCTACGAAGACATCATCGTGCGCGGGCGGCGCGTGATCGCCGATCAGATGGCGTTTCTGCTCTCGGGCGTGCCGCGGCACAGCCGGCTGCTGACATAGCGCTGTCCAAGCAGCGGGCGTAACGCGTTTGAATGTGAAAGCGGGTGGGAGGCGGTATGCTCTCGCCCGCTTTTCCATTTTCGAGGATGCCCATGACCACGTTTTCCCAGCGCCGCGCCGCGCTTAAATCAGCACTGCAATCCGGTTTTGTCATCGCCCCCGGCGTCTTCGACGGCATTTCCGCGCGCATCGCCGACCGCATGGGCTTCACCGCCCTTTACATGACCGGTTACGGCACAGTGGCTTCGCGCCTGGGACTGGCCGACGCGGGCATCGCCACCTACACCGAGATGGCGGCGCATGCGCGCATGATTGCCGGCATCATCACAACGCCATTGATCGCCGACGCTGACACCGGCTATGGCGGCTTGCTCAATGTGCAGCACACCGTGCGCGGCTACGAAGAAGCCGGCGTGTGCGCGATTCAGCTCGAAGACCAGGAGTTCCCGAAAAAATGCGGTCACATGCTCGGCCGCCGCGTGGTGCCGATTGAAGACATGGCGGCAAAAGTGCGCGTCGCCGTCGAGAGCCGCAACGACCCCAACTTTCTGATCATCGCGCGCACCGACGCGCGCACCACGCACGGCCTCGACGAAGCGCTGCGCCGCGCCGAAGCTTATGCGCGCGCCGGTGCCGACCTGCTGTTTGTCGAAAGCCCGGAGAGCGTCGAAGAAATGCAGCGCATTGGCAAGACCTTTGACCTGCCGCTGGTGGCCAACATGGTCGAAGGCGGGCGCACGCCGGTGTTGTCAGCGGCAGAACTCGAAGCCATC
>JANNCZ010000226.1:0-2287 GCA_031387185.1 Burkholderiales bacterium | reverse complement strand
TTTGTTCAAGGAGATGAACGAAGCCTACGCGGAGTTTTTTCCCGGGCCGAAGCCGGCGCGGGCCGTCGCGCGGCTGGGGGTGGAGATGCCGGGGATACTGGTGTCGATTGAGGCCGTGGCGACGGTTTAGGTGGCGAATCGCCAAAATTCCCTGATGGCATAGTCCTGAAACCGTTGGTGGGTGCGGGTTATCAAGAATTGAGCGGATGAAACCGTTGGTGGGAGCCGGTCTTCGTCTGGTACAGATTTCAGAATCCGTTGCGTTGGAAAATATCGCCCGCTTGGGGAGCCGACGGTAGTGATGTCGAAGTGAGTATCATCCACATATCTGTGCAGGCCAACCTTTGTCAGGCAACCAATGATTGCAAGAAACATGTGGCAGAAGGTGTCGGGCGCCATTGCGGTATCGGTTCTGCTCTGTGCCGCCTCGCCGGTGCGGCCGGCGCAGCCTGACGGCGGTATCGGATTCAAGGAATATATCCAGGCGGTGATTGAGGGCAACGTTGGTTTGGCTTCACAAAAATTTAGTGTCGATGTCGCCGATGCGGCGATCGCTGTCGCCGGTCTGGCCCCTGATCCGACCTTCACGGTGGGGTACAGCTCCTACGAATTGAGCCGGATCAACCTGCCGCGCTCCACCATCGCGGCGCTCAATTACACCTTTGAAAATCCGGACAAGCGGCGTGCGCGGGTGCTGGCTGCTGAGGCTGACAAATCCCTGGCGGAAGCCCAGCTCAATGAATACATGAAAACACTCAGACTCGATGCGGCCAACGCATTCATCGAGTCGCTCCGGGCGCGCGAGATATTGGCGCGCCGCAAATATGCTCTTGGCCTGTTTGAAAACATCGAGCAGCAAAGCGCGAAGCCAATCAAGGACGCGGCACCCCTGCAGGCGCTGGACCGAAGCCAATTGCGCCTGGAATTGTCGCGGCTGCGTGGCGATTTTTTTCAAGCCGAGTCGGACGCGGCGATTGCAGACCGGAACCTCAGTTTTTATCTGGGCGAATCCAAACTCAACCGGCCTGCCATCTATGCCAGTGCCAATCTGGAAATCTCCGAGATTCAGTTCGTCGAAGCCGACTTGCAGGAAAGCGCCCTGTCGAAGCGGCCAGACCTTGCATCTGCCGGCAAGGCACTGCAGTCGGCCAGGGCAAAGTCCAGACTTGCGCAGGAAAATCGCAAACTCGATCTCGGCTTTACGGTAGGGGTGACCCACACGCAGCCGCTCTGGTCAATCCCCGATGCCGGGGGCACGTATTCGCCCGGCTCATACCCGATGTCGAACGGAATGATTGCGACGGTCACCATTCCGATCCCGTTTTCGCTGTTGCAGGATGGTGATTTGCGCGGACCCGCGGCCACCGCGACGCAGGCCGAAATGCGCCTCCGGGAAATGCAGGGCAAGGCCCGGATCGAATCGCAGCAGGCATTGATCAAATACCGGCTGTCCCACAAGCAGGTGGCTGCCTATCGCGCTGGTACGGCGGATGCCGATATCCTGATGCAGGACACCCTGAAAAAATTTGCCGGGAAAGAAACCGGATTCCCCGATATTGTGTATTACGTGCGTACCGCAAACGAGGTCTATTTCGCGTATCTGGAAGCGCTGGCCGCGTCGGCCAAGGCGCTGATCTCTGTTTATCAGGCAAGCGGACTCTGGCAATTCGAACTTTAAGGAGAAGTGTTCATGACCTCTCGTCGATATTCAGTGCTGGCGCAGCTCGCTTTAATGGGCCTGCTTGTGATGCCTGGTGAACCACAAGCTGCTACCGCCCCCGCCAAACCATTGGCACCAAAACCAGTGATCAAGCCTTCTCCGCCGCCCAAACCCGTTCTGGTTGTGACACCAAAAGCCTCTTCGGCCACCAAGTCGTCCGGCCCTGGCGCAAAGACCCAAACATCTTCCAAAGGACGGGCTGGCCTCGCATCGAATACCGTACCAGCAAAACCTCCAGGAACCAATTCTTCTAGTGGCACCAGCGGCACGCAGGCGGCTTCTGGGCCGACTGCCATTTCGTCCAGCGGCGATTCCTCCTACAAAGCCGGCAAGTAACCAGCCGGATCGCCGTCAAGCGGGGCGGCGGCCCTGGCGGACTCAGTCTCGTGACGGGGCGGCGCGACCATGCAGGAGCAAACGCGGCAGGCGCTGCGCAATGTGCTGGCCATCCTTGAGGCGTCCGGCAGTTCGCTCCAAAGGATCGTAGAGGCCATCGTGCGCCTCAATCTTGCGTCACTTCAACGCAAACCCCTGCCCGCGCACATACGGCCCGAAGCTGTGCCGCTC
>JANNCZ010000211.1:0-3725 GCA_031387185.1 Burkholderiales bacterium | reverse complement strand
GTGATGGGCTGAAAATCTTTCGATGCGTCGTAGGGCATCTTCGCGTACAGCGCCGGATTGATCGCGTGCGTCGCGACCGCGCCCATCACGATGCTGTAGCCGTCGGCTTGCGACTTGGCGACCTGGTCCGCGCCCAGATTGCCGCCTGCGCCGGGGCGGTTCTCGACCAGCACTGGCTGGCCTAAGCCATCCTTCATCTTGTCGGCGAGGGCGCGTGCGGTTTGGTCGAGCGAGCCGCCGGGTGGATAGGGGACAACGAAGCGGACCGGTTTGATGGGCCACGTTGCGGCAGATGCAGATGCACCACCAGCCGGAGACGCGCTCTGGGCAAGGCTGGCAGCGGCCGTTGCCGCAAAAGCCGCACCCACCAACAGTTTCAGGGATGTACTCTGGAACATAGTCGTGCGCATGGCAGTTCTCTCAACTGAAGTTCAGTGCTGCTGTGGGCGGCGCGCCGGCAGCGCAATTGCCATCGCGACGATGAGCGGCACCGCTCGCTGCTGCCGCTTAATGCTGCTGCTCAATGCCACTGCTCAGTGCCGCCGTTCAATGCAAATGCCGCTTGCCGCCACCCTTGCCGCCGCCATGCCCGCCACCGGCGCCGAAATCGACCTTCGCAAGTTTTTGCCCCTGCGTGATCGACACCAGACGGCGCGCGAACAGGCGGTTGACGGCATCGACCACTTCACTCATCTCGCCCTTGTCGAAGTGGCGCTCCAAGAGACGCGTGAGGTCTTCCTGCATGTACTGGCGCTGGGTTTCGTGGATCGCTTCGGGGCTGGGGCCGACGAAGATCAGGCCGAAGGTGTCTTGGCCGTCGTCATCGTCATTGTCGAAAAAGCTGACCTCAATGCCGGCGCCTTCGGACGACAGATCGCAGACCGCGCCGCAGGCTTCGTCGAGCGAATTTTGAAAGTCTTCGTTGCCTTCGACCGTCCAGCACAGCGCGAGCACGCGCTTTTGCGCGTCATATTCGATGCCGGGCTCTTCATCAAACAGGCTCGATGCGTCCTTGAGCGATTTCGCGCCGGCGTATTTCCACAGCGGCTTCAACGCCTCCTCGATCTGCGCGATGGTGACGCCAGGGCGGATCGGGATATCGCCGTGGATGTGGATTTCAAACTGCGCTTCATAATTTGCCATGGTGTGCCTTCACAAAATTCCCTCAACTGCCAACTGCTCTATTTGCGCTGCGCTGTAGCCGAGTTTGCCGAGTACGTCGCGCGTGTGCTGGCCGAGCAGCGGCGGTGGCGTATGGTATTCCAGTTGCGTCGCCGAAAATTGAATCGGATTACGCACCATCGGCACGCTGCCTGCGGTGGGATGCGGCAGGTCGAAGCGCATCTTGCGCGCAATAACCTGCTCGTTTTCGAACGTGTCCTTGAGCGTATTGATCGGGCCGCAAGGGACGTTGGCGGCCTCCAACTCGCTGATCCAGGCGTTCTTGGTTTTCTTTTTCACCATCGCGGCGAGCAGGGGAATCAATGCATCACGATTGCGCACACGCTGCGGATTGACGTTAAAGCGTTCGTCACTTGCCAACCCGGGCTGCCCGCCCACCGCACAAAAGCGCTGGTACTGCCCGTCATTGCCGGCCGCAATAATCACGTGTCCGTCGGCGCATTCGAACACCTGGTACGGCACCAGGTTCTGGTGCGCGTTGCCGGCGCGCACCGGCGGCTGCCCTGAGGTGAGGTAATTCATGTTCATGTTGGCGAGCATGGCGACCTGCACGTCGAGCAGGGCCATGTCGATGGCCTGGCCTTCGCCGGTCTTTTCGCGATGCGCGAGGGCCGCAAGAATCGCCACCGTCGCATACATGCCGGTCATCAAATCGGCAACGGCAATTCCCACTTTTTGCGGGCCACCGCCAGCGCATTTGTCACAAGCGTCATCACGCTCGCCGGTGATGCTCATCAGCCCGCCCATGCCCTGGATGATGTAGTCGTAACCGGGCCGGCTTGCATAGGGACCGGTCTGGCCGAAACCGGTGATCGAGCAGTAGATGACTCTCGGGTTGACGGCTTTGAGGCCGGCGTAGTCGAGGCCGTATTTTTTGAGCTGGCCGACCTTGTAGTTCTCCAGCACGACGTCCGATTGCGCGGCCAGTTTCTTGACGATCTCCTGGCCCGCCGGGGACGCGATATCGAGCGTGATCGATTGTTTGCCGCGATTGGCGCCAAGGTAATACGCGGCCTCGGTGGTGTCGCGGCCCTGCGCATCTTTCAGGTAGGGCGGCCCCCAAGTGCGGGTGTCGTCGCCACCGCCGCGGCCTGCGGCGTCGTGGGGGCGCTCGACCTTGATGACCTCGGCACCGAGGTCGGCTAGCTGCTGGCCGCACCACGGGCCAGCGAGCACGCGTGACAGATCGAGAACTTTGATATGGGAGAGAGGGCCGGGCATGAAAATGTGGGAAGTGAAACGAGTAAAAAGCAAGGTGCCGTGCAGCGGTGATGCAACCTGGCAACACGCCGAAACAGCCATCAAAACGTCATTTTAGCCCGGCTATAATCGCCCACCTTTTATACGAACGACCCCCGCTGCGAGGGCAGTATTTGCCAGGAGACACGCATGACCAAATCGATGAAAGCCGCGCTCGCGGCAGTGGCGATCACGCTTGGTGCCGCCAGCGCCAATGCGCTGGCCTTGGTGGAAGTGCAGTTCTGGCACGCGATGCCTGGCGCGCTCGGTGACCGCGTTAACGATCTGGCCACGCGCTTTAACGCGCAGCAAAAAGACTACAAGGTGGTGCCGGTGTTCAAGGGCTCTTATGACGAGACCCTCGCAGCCGGCATCGCCGCGTTCCGTGCCAAAAGCCCACCGCACATTTTGCAGGTGTACGAAGTCGGCACCGCGACCATGATGGCGTCCAAGAGCGCGATCAAGCCGGTGTATGAAGTGATGAGCCAGGCCGACAAAAAGTGGGATCCGGCGCAGTACATCCCCGCCGTGACCAGCTACTACACCGACCGTAACGGCAAGATGTTGTCGTTCCCGTTCAATAGCTCGACCCCGGTCTTTTTCTACAACAAGGATGTGTTCAAGAAAGCCGGCATCACCACGCCACCCAAGACCTGGCGCGATGTGCAGGACGCCGCCGTGAAGGTGATAGCCGCCGGCAGCGCCTGTGGCTTCACTACCGGCTGGCAGTCGTGGGTGCAGTTGGAGACCATGAGCGCCTGGCACAACGCCGAATTTGCCACCCGGTCAAACGGCTTTGAAGGGTTCGACGCGCATCTGAACTTCAACACCATCATGGCGGTGCGCCACATTTCCCTGCTCTCGGCGTGGGCCAAGGCCGGCTTGTTTACCTACGCAGGGCGGCGCAACGAACCCGAGGCAAAGTTTTTCAACGGTGAATGCGCCATGCTCACGTCATCATCCGCCGCCTACGCCAACATCAAGAAAAACGCCAAGTTCGACTTCGGCGTCGCCAAACTGCCCTATTACGACGAAGAACCCGGCGCGCCTTACAACACCATCATCGGCGGTGCCTCGTTGTGGGTGATGGCTGGCAAGAAGCCGCCCGAGTACAAGGGCGTGGCGGCGTTCTTCGACTTCCTCTCGTCGCCGGCGATAGCAGCGGAGTGGCATCAGCAGACCGGCTATCTGCCGCTCACCACGGCGGCCTATGCCGAGACACAAAAGAGCGGTTTCTATGACCAGAACCCCGGCACCGACATCTCGGTGCAGCAGATGACCGGCAACAAACCGACCAAGGTGTC
>JANNCZ010000159.1:0-6099 GCA_031387185.1 Burkholderiales bacterium | reverse complement strand
CACCGCCGGGGTCAATGCGTGCGCCGATGCGGGCCTCGCCGGCGCTCATGCGTCCGCTGCCGCGCTCGTAGCGCACCAGGGCCTTGGGGCGCGCACCCTGCGGCGAGCCACCGATAAGCAACAATTCGTTCAACACGGCGGCGCTGGCGCCCGCAGTCAGACGATCGATGCGTTGCGCGAGCTCGAGCAGCGACACATCCTGCGTGGTCAAGGCAAGTCCCTCTGCAGGTTCGAACGACAAGGCCCCAAGCGCACGGTCACCGATGAACGCAAGGCGCTCCAGCACCGACACCTCAGCCGGATCACGCCCCGCCTTGCGAAACCGGCGATCCATCAGCAAGCGGCCCCAGCCGTCCGGCAGGGCATCGGCAATCAACCCCGGCAGCCCTTCAAGGAAGGGTTCGCTGCCCTCGTAAGCCGGCTGCCGCAGCGCGAGGCGGAAGGGAGACAACTCCAGACTCTGGCTCAACGCTTCAGGGGAATATTCAAACAGCGAACGATGGCCGAACTCGGCAAGCACGCCCAACGGCCAGCGTTCGCTCCAGCCGTTGTAGATCACGTTGAGCTTGTTCATTGTTGGTTCACGGGTTGTTCACGCTGCGTGCCGGCCGGAGGGCTTGCTTGCGCGCCGGCGGCGCGTCGCCTGAAATTGGTTTTCCAGTTGCGCGATCGACCGCGCCGGTTGCGTCAGCACGGGTTCAAGATCGCCTGCGGCCCCCAGTGCCTGCACGCATTTGACAAACGTGGCCAGGGTGGTCTGCCCGCTTGATTCAAGCTTGCGCACGGCGCCGAATGACACGCCGGCGCGCGCGCCCAGTTCAGCCTGGGTCAAATTCTGGGACAGGCGCAACTGCCGTACCCGTGTGCCAAGCGTGGCGCACACCTCATCAGAGGAGGATAATTTAATTGACATAATAATAGCAATTACAGTTAATTTTAAACATTAAATGCTATTTAAACATCAAAAAGGATGATGTGGCCGGCCTTCCTTGTGGCAGCGGCAGCGTGCGGCGTGTTCTTCTCTTTGTTTGATCCGCAGGAATTCTGGTTGTTTGGGGAGCACCTCGAGATCAGCCGGTTGGGAGCCTACAGCATCGGTTTTCTCGGCTTCTGGCTGGTGGGCATTGCGTCGTCCGCCATCTCAGTGTGGCTGGCGATGACGACGCCTGATTGACCAGCGGCGCCAACCCGCGCAGCGCTGATCTGCTGCATTGAAAATGATGCTGATCTCGTGGATTGACGCCGCACGCTGACCCAGCACGCTGATTGTCAGCGCTCAGGCTATTTTCTTCAAGATCGCCGGCGGGCCGACACCCACCGGAGGCGGAGCGTGATTGACGATGTAGGAGAACAGGTGGCGAAAATGTGCTTCGCGCGCATCGCCGCCCAGAGGATCGTGATTTTCCAGAAACGCGCGTTGCAACGTGACCCATTCCTCCGGCTTCAGCACCTTCTCTGCCAGCGGCAAAATGACGCGCTCTTCACGCTCCATGTGTTTGCGGTAAAAATTGCCGTAGCTCTCGACCATCGCGGCAAACACACCAAAGCCGTTCTTGCGATCGTGCTCGTAGCACAGCAGGGTGTGCCCCAGATCGCGAATCAGGCGCGCGCCGTTGCTGTGTTCCTCATTGAGGATGCGCAAGTCGTCATCGGCTTCGTGCGTGCGTGCAGCCAGCGGTGCAAACAGACAGGCTTCTTCTTTCGGGTGATGCATGCGCTCCGGAAAAGCGTCGATGTAATACACCATCGCGCGCAGCAGGGGAAAATCCGGCTCGCTGCGTCCGGCGCGAATTTCGCCCACCAGATGGCGCATCGCGTGCAGCAACGCCGCCAGCGTGCGATGCTCCTGGCGGATCAGCGCGATCGCGTCCGAACGGTAGTCTGCCGCGCTCACCCCGGCACCTGTTCGGCAGCGGTAGCGCAGGCGATGCAATGGAGCGCGTGCGGGTTGGCTTCAAGGCGGGTTTGCGGCACCGGTTGGCCGCACAAGGCGCACAAGCCATATTCGCCCAACGCCATGCGCGTCAGCGCGGTGTCGATGGCGGCCAGCTCGGCGCTGTCGCGGGCGGCTTCGGCGAGGTCCAGCTCTGCTTGTTGCGTCTGGGCGTAGTCCTCGCCGCCAGGATCAGCACGCCCTTCAAAGCCGCCCGCAGTGCGTGCCGCATCGACATGCGAGTGAACTTCGCGCACCAGTTCGCGGCGGCGCAGCAGCAGGCGCAGGCGCAAGGCGCGTATGCCGTAGCCGCGGGGCAGGGCGGTTTTCATGGGTGCAGGCGGCTTCGTGCCGGGAGCGAAGTCACGGCCTTAACGCACCACCAGCACCGGTGTCTTGCAGTGTGTCAGCACCTTTTGGGTTTCACTGCCGAGTAGAAAGCCCGCGAGACCGCGATGGCCATGCGAGGCCATCACCACCAGGTCGCACTTGAGCTTGGTGGCGGTCTTGACAATTGCGTCCCACGGCACATCGGTAAAGATCATCTCGGTGGCAGCCTGAACGCCGGCACGCTTGGCCGCCTTGGCCAGCAAGGCTTCACCCTCGGCCTGCATCTGTGCACGCAAATGCTTGTTGGAAAATTCGGCCATGACGACGGCGCTTTCGGCGTAGATCGGCCAGATGCGCGTCGGCGCTGCATGCAGCAGCGTGAGCTTCGCGCCCGTGCCGGCGGCGAGGCGCGCGGCTTCCTTGATCGCGCGGTCAGACAGTTTTGAGCCATCGGTAGGAACCAGAATGTGCTTGTACATGGTGATTTCCTTCAAGTGGGCGGGTCAAGTTGGTGGGGCGTGTTGAGGTGGTATACCGGCAACCAGGGTGCAAGGTGGGCGGCGCGCATACAGCGATTGAGACTGACATGGGCAGCACGTACCATGAATGCTATTTCGCCTGGCGCGAGGCCCTTTGATGTAGATCAAAGAGCGTGCACTGTGGCGCGGCGACGATGCGGACACTGGGTTGACGTCCTCCAAGGAGTCACTTTGCCATGATGAAAATCTCATTCTTCGGTGCGACCGGCACCGTCCACCACCGAAGGACACGTTTCTGGTACATGGCGAGCCTGCTGCTGCCGATGCGCTCAGGCGCCGCATCGGCGAAGAATTGGGCTGGCGCTGCGCAGTGCCGGACTATCTGGAGATTGCGGTGCTCGATTGAAGTAGCGCGGAAACCGTTGGGGCAGGCGGGTCTACATGACGTGAATGGCCAAAACCCTTGGTGGTAGCGGGTTCTGGCGCGGCATCCCAGTGCAATTTTTTGTGTTGCGGCGCGGCGCAGCACACCGCTGAAATGCAGCCGGTTTGACCTGGATCAACCGCTGCCACGCCGCAGGTCTTACGCTGTACGCATCATTCCGAAGCGGGAGAGGACCATGTTCAAACACATTCTGATTCCGGTCGATGGCTCCGAGTTTTCGGATCGCGCAATTGACGCCGGCGTGCGTTTCGCCAAGTCGATCAACGCGCGCATCACCGGATTCACCGCCGAGCCCGACTACACCCAGCCGCTATACAGCGAGATGATCACGCGCCAGGCCGAGTCGATGGAGTCGTATGCCAAACGCGCGCGCCAACACGCAGAGACCGTGCTCAAACGCATGGGCAATCGCGCACGTGGCGAGGGCGTTGAATTTGCCAGCAGCTTTGTGCAGAGCGATGCGCCGGCTGAGGCGATCATCGGCGCGGCGCAAGAAAACGGCTGTGACCTGATCCTGATGGCCTCACATGGCCGCCACGGACTGGACAAGCTGATTCACGGCAGCGTGACCGGCGAGGTGATGACGCATACGCGGATTCCGGTATTGGTGTTTCATTGACATCAACCTTCACCGCGCCACCCGGTGCGGTGTACAGAAGGAATTGGCTTGAATCGTTGAATCTGAAATGATGACTTCATAATTACTGTAATAATATATATTACAAAAAAACGTCACAGCCACCGCCCCACGCGGGCAGCATAGGCCACATACTCGCCACCGAAGAGCCGTTCAAGAGCCCTCTCTTCGGGCCGGATCTGGAAGCGCGTAATGAAGACCATAAAAATGACCGGGCCGGCGAAGCACAAGAGCGCCGAGAGGTGGACTGCCCACGCCGAGAGAAGCAGCGCCATGCCGGCGTACATGGGATTCCGGCTGACCCGGTACACGCCATGCGTGACCAGGGCCGAGGCACGCTCCGGCTTGAGGGGATTGACCGTCGTGCGGGCGGTCCGAAACGCCATGAGGCCCAGCAGATCGAAGGCAATGCCCGCCACAACAAGGACGGCAACCGCCAGGTACTTATGTCCTGATGGGATGGGCATCTGGGGTCCTTGCGCCGAAATGCCCCACATGGCAGCCGCGACGAGTACGCCGACCACGGGGGGAGGAAGCTTATGTTCGAGCAAGGACAAATACCTCTCTGGATGATGCCTGCCAATATTTGATGCATCCTAAAACAAAAAAGCCGGTACGTCTGTTTTCTTTCGCCCGAGCTTGATCTGATCCCCGTTTGACATGGATCAATGGCCGCTTTGCCGCGCACCTTACGCTCTCTTCACCACAACGAGGCGGGAGTGCGAAGATGTTCAAACATATCCTGATTCCGGTCGACGGGTCGGAGTTCTCCGACAAGGCTATCGATACCGGCGTGCAATTTGCCAAGTCCGTTGGCGCGCGCATTTCCGGGTTCATCGCCGAGCCCGAATACAAGATGCCGACGCATGGCGAGGTGATGACCCGTACTGCCGTGTCGATGTACGAGCACTCGGACAAGGCGCGCCAGCATGCCGAGTCCGTCCTCAAGCGCATCGCCGATCGAGCGCGGGCCGAAGGGGTGCAATACGACAGCGGTTTTGTCGAGAGCGACCAGCCGGCCGGCGCGATCGTCGAGGCGGCCGAGAAACACCACTGCGACCTGATCCTGATGGTGTCGCATGCGCGCCGCGGGCTTGACAAGCTCCTGCACGGCAGCGTGGCCGGCACCGTGATGACGCGCACGCGCATCCCCGTGCTGGTGTTGCATTAGCGAAGAACTTCCTGCCGTCACGATCCGGGGGTATGCTTCCACGCTGTGTTCCACACTACAGCCGAAGCCATGCCAACCCCGATCCCCGGTTTCTCCACACCTTCGTCCGGCGCCGACGCGCCGCTCGAATTGCTGTCGACCTGCCACGAGCGCGCCGGGCGCCAGTGCGCCACCTTGAAACGCCTGGTGCCGCATCTCGCCGCCAACGGCACCGACGAGCAGGCACGCACTGCCGCCAACAATGTGATGCGCTACTTCGACGTGTCGGCGCGCGACCACCATGCCGACGAGGAGCAGGACCTGTTCCCCGCGTTGCTCGAAGCGATGGCCGGGTCCGACGCGGTATGCATTCGCGAAATGACGGAAGCGCTCACGGCGGATCACCGTGCGCACGAGGCGATGTGGCAGCCCTTGCGCGAGGTGCTGGTGCGCGTCGCCGCCGGCGAGATGGCCTTGCTCGATGCGGAGAAGGTGGAGGCTTTCACCACCGAATACGCAAGGCACATCGAGCGCGAGGAGGGTGAACTGCTGCCGATGGCCGCGCGCCTGCTCGGCGATGCGCAAATGGAGATGCTCGGGCGGGCGATGCGGGCGCGGCGCGGTGGGCCGAAGAGCTGAGTATCAGGCCGAACGTGGAACTGTGCGGCGCGCGCAGCGCGTCCGCAGCTCTGCCAGGTTAGGCGGCCCGCCGGCTGAGAAGGCGGGGAAACCATCGCCCGACGCGCGCACAGTATTCCTCGTACTCATGCCCGAACTCTGCTCGAAGATGAGGCTCTTCGTTAAGCAGAACGAGCAGCTGAAAGAAGATGCCGACTGCAAGAGCGTAGAGGACCAACTCTTTCGCCCAAAACAGGAGCGCCCAACCCAAGATTGCCGTGAGCACGCCCACGTAGATCGGATTTCGTGTGTAAGCGTACAGACCCCGAACAACCAGCTTCTTCGGGGCGTCGATCGGAGCAGGGGTGCCTCGCTCTCGCGGTGGGGATGGGTATCTACGCGTGGTGCGTGTGGGATTTCGCGACCTTCGGCCGAGGCACACCTGCTCCGATCGACGCCCCGAAGAAGCTGGTTGTCCGGGGTCTGTACGCTTACACACGAAATCCG
>JANNCZ010000140.1:0-10361 GCA_031387185.1 Burkholderiales bacterium | reverse complement strand
GGTCGATGCCGAATTCTGGGGCGGCACGCCGATCAAGACCAACTTCATTACCGGCCTGGGTTACGGCGATGCATCCAAGGTGATGGGGCGCCTGCCGCGCTACTCGTTTGACGAGGCGTGCAAGCTGCTTTGAAGGCCGCGCTGTGCCATTCGAAGGGCGCCTTGCGGTGCCCTTTTTTCTGTGATATTCAACGGTGTTCGTTCGTCCGCCGCAAGGTCACAGCGCGGCAGTCAACACAAAATTGCGCTACCGTTGCGCCTCGTGCAGGTTGAACTTCACTCTGGACGGCCATGATTTCGCAGCGCAATCAAAATTGATCAGGAGACAAATAATGAACACCCATTTCGCGCGCAGAACGAGGGCGCTATTGCTGGCGGGCGTGGCAGCCTGCATGGCGTTGACCGCCAATCCGGCCGCCGCCCAAGCCTGGCCGGCCCGCAACATCACGGTCATCGTGCCGCTGGCAGCAGGTACCGGCATGGATACGCTCGTGCGCCTGTATTCGGAGCGCCTCTCGCAAGCAGTGGGCAAACCGGTGTTGATCGATAACCGCCCGGGCGCCGCATTGATGCTGGGCGTAACGGCGCTATCCAAGGCAGCGCCGGATGGCTATACCTTGGGAGTGGCCACCGCGCCCGCCATGGCGATCAACCCGACCCTCTACAAGCAGGTGGCCTACGACGTGGACAAGGATTTCGTGCCGATCTCCCTCTATGTCAAGTCGCCCTTTATCCTGGTGATCAACCCGACGCTGGGCCCGCGCAATGTGCCGGAACTGATCAAGTACACCAAGGACAACACCGGCAAACTCAGTTACAGCACACCCGGCAGCGGCGCCGCCCAGCATCTGGCGGTGGAATTCATGAAGCAGAAGTTCGGGCTCGACATCACCCATGTGCCGTACAAGAGCAGCCCGCTGTCGGTGGCCGACATCATGGCCGGGCATGTCACGATGGCGTTCGCAGAGGCAGGCATTGCGCTGCCGCTGATTCGCGAGGGCAAACTGCGTGCGCTGGCGGTGTCGTCACTGACGCGCCTGCCAAGCCTGCCTGAAGTGCCGTCATTTGCCGAAGCCTCCGGCTCGCCTGATTTCGAGGCGGTGTCTTGGCATGTGCTGCTCGCGCCCGCTGCCACGCCGCCTGAGGTGGTCACTCGACTGCAACAAGAAATGAGGCGCATTCTGGCGACGCCTGAAGTGCAGCAGCGCATCGCCAGCCTGGGCTTGATACCCTACGATGCGCCATCGACTGCTGCCATCAATCAGTACATGCGCGCCGAGCGCGAAAAATGGAGCACGGTAGTCAAATCACTCGGTCTGGTTGGGTCGCAATAAGGATGCATATTGCTGCGGGCTTCGCGAATGCAGCAGCATGCGAACCTCGTCAATTTCTGCGCAACCAGCTTCAAGCTACGGTGAGTGCCGTGGATCAGATTCAGGAGGGCGACCCCAGCGAGCCTAGCCAAGTCGCGCCATCACCTCAGCACCAGTCATGACGTCGCCAAACTGCTGAATGAAGGTTTCGAGCGTGGCGCGATGCTCGTCATCCGACAAGGCCGCGCAACAGTCGGACAGCATCACGGTCTTGAAGCCGAGCATCATCGCGTCGCGCGCGGTGGACTCGCAGCAGACATTGGTCTTGGTGCCGGCGATCAGCAGCGTATCGATACTCCTGTCACGCAACAGCGCTTCCAGCGGCGATGCGCCGGCGATCAGCGCGCTGTAGCGGTTTTTGATGAGGGTTACGTCATCTGGCGCGGTGACCAGCTCGTGCCACACGCTCTGCCGCCCCGGCAGCAGGCTCTCCAGCGTGCGCGCGCGCATCTCGCCGCTCACCACGTGGTTGAAAAACAGTTCCCAGTCACTCGTGCCGTCCACCTGCGAGTTCGCATGCAGTGCCCAGAACACCGGTACGCCAAGAGCACGCAGGTGCCCGCTCAACGCATTGATTGCGGGCACGATGCCGCGCGCAGCCGGCACTTCGGCGGGCGAGCCTGGCGCGCAAAACGTGCCCTGCATGTCGATCACCACCAGAGCCGTGCGCTTGGCATCTAGCTCATCGAACCAATGCAGCTTGCCGCGCCGCGCCATCACGCGCTCGATGATGTGGGCGCGAATGCTAGTCTTATGCATGGAAACTCTCTTGATGGCAGGCTGGAGAGGCTTGATGGGAGCCGGTCGTAGCCGTCGAAGGTCTGGAAAGCGCATGGAATGGGCCTGAGCGGGGCGATGCCATGTAGAAATATCGGTCAACACTGGCACCAGGGCGTGCTCGCGGGAGGAATTGATTCCGCAGGCTGCGCAACTCCGTGGCTTTGTCGGCGATAGGCCCAGAAGTCAGGCAGCGGCTGGCCGTCAGCTGTCCCTTGGACCCGCGTATAAACAAGAGAAACTCGTCGCCGGCCTGCGGGTTGATAGGCGGTAAAAAATAGTCGCAGTCGGATTGGCCAATTTGGATCGTAAACGGCTTGGTTGCGGAACCCTTGAAGACTTCGCGTGGCGACATCGTTACGTGATCAAGCGCTTTGAAAGTGAGCACCTTGCCTACCAACACAATATCCGCATCGGCGATGCTGACAGCGAGATTGGGGGCGCGGCAACTGCACGCCATTGCAGTGTCCGAGGCGAACAAGGCGAGGGTCACGACGATTCCCGCGACAAATTTTTCCCAAATAGGCATGTGCGTCACTTCGATCTGTTGTTTGACCAAGCGCCGGGTTGGCAGGACCATTTGCATGACGCAGCGCGCCGCGACTTATCGCTGGCCCTGCGAAAGCCCCGCATCAGTTCCCGGAAGTTCGACTCGCTGACCGGTCGCGGCGTCAAAGGCAAGGCGTCTGCCGTCAGTAGTGCGCACGTGAAATGCATAGCCGTTGCCGCTTCTCCAGTGGTAGCCATCAGTATGCTCGAACACGCGAAAGTGGGACACACTCGCACTGACGTTGTCAGGGCTGCCAGCGATGTCCAGTGTCGAGTATTGCCTGACCAGTTTGCCGCCGTGATAAAAAGCGACTGCCAGATCAGAGGCGACGGCACGGCGTCCGCGATGCCACGGCCCGATGCGTGCCACCGCCACTGCCGCGGGCGCGGCGGCAGCGGCGGCGTTGCATTCGAGAAACAGTTGTTGCGCATACCAGTCGAAGGTGTGTACCAGCCGGTCGACACCGGCTTGCACCACAAATATCCGCGTGCTGCCCTGCTGGCCGTAGGGTTCTGACGGGACCGACTTCGCGTAGCAATTGCCGTAGCGGCTGGTAAACACGCGCGGCGTATTGCTGGCCTCGTCGTCGGCGTGGGCGCCAAGCGGCAACAGCAATAGAGCCGCAGCGCAAAGCCTAAGCAGTGTCATCGGCTGCCCCCTCGATATCAGTGGTGCGTTTGCCTACGGTTTTACGTCGGGCGGCACAGTGCCGGTCTTGACCCAGGAGTGCAGGGCATTGACGGTTTCGCGCTCGACGCCCGCAAAACCATGCGCCGTAAACGCTTCACACGCCGCGCCGCGCCACGGCCCGCCACCGCGAACCGTCAGGAGGGGTTTGCTGCTTTTTTGGGCGAACGTCCGTGCGTCCCGGTAAGACGTGTAGGCGCAGGGGTCGTCTTCGTGATGCGCCCAGAGCAGCGGGCCGGCCAACTCGGCCCACGCCACCGAAAACAGGCCAGGACCATTCCGCGTGGATTGAAACAATGACGCCGTAAGGATCGTCCGGCGCGCCAGTTGCGGGTTCATGCGCGCAGCATGGAACGCGCTGACCGAGCCTTCGCTGGTGCCGGCAAATGTCCAGTCCTCCACAGCGTAAAGCTGACCGATCTGCTTGAGCAGAGCTGCCACATCCGCGCCATATCGCGGACGCTCCCGGAACTGCTGGGTGAAGGTTGCCCATTGGTCACTCGGCGCATCCACAACCACCACCAGGGTTTCCGCATCCAGCCAATGCCTGCGCGAGCGCACCAGAAAATTTCCGCGCAGATCGAAGCGCGGCTGGCCGTTGTCGTGCGCAAGCCGCATGATGCCCGGATAGCCGGGGAACAGCGCAATGCCGTGCTTGAACAGCTTGACGTCCCGCAGGTGCGTAACCAGACCGGCGATCGTGTACCCATCGCGCTGGGCAGTCACCACCGAATTCGGGTGGGCAAGGTTGGGGTCAGGCATACCGGCAGGCCCCACCTGGGCGTGGCCAGGCGCGGCGATGAGCAAGGATGCCAGCAGACTCGTAACGAACGCGCGCGCGTGGTGGCGGCCACCCCGGCCACCCGCTTGGCTGGCGCAGACGATCACGGGTACACGGGAAGCAGCACTGCAACCGGAACCGGCGGTAGCCAAAGCGGTCACTCGATCAGCCGCTAAGGATGCGGCCCCCACGGCGCAGCCAGCATCAACTGCACGTCCTGGGTTTTGATCAGCGCGCGAATCTGTTTCACCGCAGCGAGGAAGTCGCTGTTTTCATACAAGCGCTTCCAGAACGCACGCCGCTCGTCATCACTCTCGAAGCGCCAAACGTGAATCAATTGATGCAACTCACCCGTGTCGCTGATGAAGTAGCCGATCAAATTTTTCCCGAATCCGCCGGCATCGAGCGCAGGCCAGGCGTGGGTGGAGTAGATGCGCACCAGCTCGGGCATTTGGCCTACCTGGACTGAGTAGGTGCGTTTTTCATAGATAACTGGCATGACTCCACCCCATTTAAAATTTAACGCACAAATGGAACCGCGTCGCGCTGTATTCGGTTGTTACGCCACGCTTTGCATCTTGTTCGCGTAGTCGCGTCCCGATGTTGGCGGCGGCAGTGGTTTGCCGTCAGCGCGATAGAGCGCCACAGTCTCCTCGACGGCATGGCAGAGTTCTTCGAACACCGCAATCTCGTCTGTTCCATGGCACCCGCCATAGAGGAGGCCGGGTGAACTGCCGACAAAGCATTGGTCTGCTTCCGACCATTCAACGATCTTTGCGTACAGCGCGCTCTCTTTCATTTCTTCGCCTCCTGAATCGCCAGTTGCACGGCACGAATCTGATACTGCTTGGCATCGTCACCGGGTCCGCCTGAAATCGTGACTGGCCTTGCGACGCTTGCATGCACAAAATTCCGGTGACTGCCTTTGCCGCCGCGATCCTTGAATCCGGCGCGCTCCAGGTCGGAAACAAGCTCGCGTACTTTGGGTGGCACTGTGTGTCGGCTTTCGTTACGCGCGCGCATGGGGCGGCGGTGTGGACAGTGTAAAACAGTCCGAGCGCCCGATGCAATTGATAGGAGACTGTTGATTGGAGACTGTTTGTCAATCTGCGGATAGTGAAATGGGGCGGTCATGCCACAATCAGCGAGTGGCGCATTTTCTGATGACAGTCAACACCATTCCTTGAAGGACGCAGCGCGATGCAAACACAAGCTTATTTCCGCACTTTTCGAGGAACATCCAAAGCTGTCTTTGCGCTGTTCGCATTGACCGCAGGTTTGTTTTCAGTTTCTGCACTGGCGCAGACATGGCCGTCGCGCCCGGTGAAGATTCTGGCCGGCTTTCCGC
Source organism: Burkholderiales bacterium (assembly GCA_031387185.1). Taxonomy (GTDB): domain Bacteria; phylum Pseudomonadota; class Gammaproteobacteria; order Burkholderiales; family JAEUOS01; genus CANJDH01. The sequence continues at coordinate 4,845 of JANNCZ010000140.1, read as the reverse complement.
CCGGCGGCGGCACTGACATCACGGCGCGCATCCTTGCGGTGAAGCTATCGGAGTATTGGGGTCAACAGGTGATTGTCGAAAATCGCGCAGGGGCGAGCGGGACGATTGCGGCTGACTTGGTGGCGAAGTCGCCTGCTGATGGACACACGCTGTTGATGGGCTTACCCAATTCAAACGTGGTCGCGCAGTTCGCTTTTCCCAAACTGCCGTATGACCAGCAGAAGGATTTGACGCCGGTGGGGCTGGTGTCGCAGGTTGCGCTGGTGCTGACCCTGTTTCCTGGCATTCCGGTGAATGACGTGAAGTCTTTTATCGCGCTGAGCAAGACCAAGCAGTTGCGCTATGCCTCGTCGGGCAATGGCAGTGTGCAGCATCTGTCGACTGAATCGTTCAAATTCATTACCGGTGCCGATCTGCTGCACATTCCTTACAAAGGCAGCGGCCAGGCCGTAATCGACTTGATCGCGGGGCAGGTGGATCTGAATATGGACACCATGCCGACGGTGTTGCAACACATCAAGGGCGCCAAGTTGAAGGCGCTGGCAGTCGGCGCAAAGAAGCGTACGGTTCAACTGCCCGAGGTGCCGACGATTGGCGAGACGGTGCCGGGGTTTGAGGCGACCAACTGGTATGGCTTGTTCGCACCCTCGGCCACGGCGCGCGAGATTGTGGCGAAGATCAACACCGATGCCAATCGCGCGCTGGTGTCACCAGACATCCGCGACAAGATCATCAACACTGGTGGCGAGCCGCAGGGCGGCAGCAGCGAGGAGTTTGCGGCTTTCATCCGTACCGAGATTGTCAGGGCCGGCAAGCTGATCAAAGACGCGAACATCAAGTTTGAGTGAGGGTCGCGCGGCAGCGGCGGTTGCTGCAATGGAAGGCGTTGCGGCGCAGATGCAGTGCGTCTGCGAAAACGGGTCAGCGTTTGCGCTGGCCTTCCATGAACGCCTCAATCGCCTGATCGTGTTCTTTGGTGTGATGGCCAATGGCCTGAAATGCCGCCGACATTTCAAGCAGGGAATCGAGGCGCAGGTGCTGGCCTTCGCGCATCAGGCGCTTGGCCATGCGCAGCGCCGGGCCGGGGTTGGCGGCGATGCGCGCGGCCAGGGCTTGCGCTTCCTTCATCAAGTCTTCCGGCGCGACCACGCGTGATACCAGACCGATGCGTGCGGCCTCAATGGCGTCAATGGTGTCGCCGGTGAAGGTCAGTTCGGCCGCTTTGGACATGCCCACGGTGCGCGGCAACAGCCAGGCACCGCCGTCACCGGGGATGATGCCGAGTTTGACAAAGCTTTCGGCGAATTTGGCTTTGGTCGAGGCGATGCGAATGTCGCACATGCAGGCAAGGTCGCAGCCGGCACCGATCGCTGCGCCGTTCACTGCAGCGATGGTCGGCACATCGAGGTTGTAGAGCGCCAGCGGTATGCGCTGGATGCCGTTGCGGTAGCCCTCGCGAATTTCATAGGGCGTGCCGCCAGCGATGCCTTTTTTGTCGCGCATGTCTTTGACATTGCCGCCCGCGCAAAACGCGCTGCCCGCCCCGGTGACGATCAGTGCTTTGACACTGTGGTCACGTGCGATGCGCGCGCAGGCGTCGACAATTTCATCCCATTGCGATTGGCTTGAGAGGGCGTTGCGCTCTTCCGGCGCGTTGAGGGTGAGAGTGACGACGGCGCCGGATTGTTCGGTGAGGACGAAGGGCATGTTGCTCCTTTGGGTGGTTCCGGGGTTTGATTCCGTGGATTGGTTCTGGGGTGAGATTCGCTACGGTGTCGTGGTTAAGCCGTGACCGGTTCGCGCGTGATGGCGTGCCACAGCGGCGGCGCATCTGGCGCGGTGAGGCGCTGGCCGAGCAGCAATGCCCACTCGGCCTCGTTGCCAAACTCATTGCGCCAGGTCCACACGCGGCGGCTGTAGCGCTGCAATTGGTATTCCTGCGTGAAGCCGATGGCACCGTGAACCTGATGCGCGGCGGCAGCGGCGATGCCGGCCGCTTCGCCCGCGCGAATTTTTGCGGCGGCGGTGGTTTGCCAGCGCAGCACATCATCGCCCTGCGCGAAGGCACGCACGGCGACATCGACGGCGACGCCAGTGGCGGCGACTTCTTCGGCCATCAATGCGAGCTGGTGCTGGATCACTTGCTGTTTGGCGAGCGGCTTGCCGAATTGCACGCGCGTGTTGGCGTAGTCCACCGTGAGGGCGAGCATGTGTTCGAGCGCACCGCGCATCATGGCGGCGCGGGCGAGGGCGCAAAACTGCCAGATCAGGTCGAAGCCGATGCCGGATCCGAAGGGTTGCCACTGCGCTTGGCCAGTTTGTACGATGCCCTGTGGTTCGCCGCAATAACTGCGCGTGGTCTCGAATGCCGGGTACGCGCCGAGGAGTGCGCAACCGGCCGGTGTGCAGGCAACGGCGGCGGCGTGCGCGGGCCAGGCGGCGATGGCCTGCGCAGCTTGTTGTGGCATGCGCGGCAAGGCGGCCAGCTTCACCGCAACGGCATTGGATTGATGGCCCAGCCACGCGGCGATATGCGCTTCGAGCAAAGGCACCGGTGCGGCAGTGCGGCCTTGTGCGTGATACAGCGCCATCGCGCTGGCGCAATCATCTTCTGTAGCCAATCCGCAGGGGAACTCGTGAAAACCCGCTCCCACCAAGGCTTTCCACAGGTTGGCAGGCCATTCTCCGCGCTCTACCGCGGCAAAGGCAGCGGCATTGGCGTGATCACCCAGCAAGCGCAGGGCCGAATCAAAGATCAGGGTATCGGTCATGTTTACCTCAGCCCCAGACCACGCGCGATGATGCCGCGCAAAATTTCGGGGGTGCCGCCACGCAGTGTCCACGACGGCGCGTAGAGCACGGCTTCTTCAATCAGGGTGTCGAGCAAGGCCGAAGGTTGCGGCAATGCGGACACCAGCAGGCGCGCTTGTTCGGGGATGCTGCGCTCGAAGGCGTTGCCCAGGTCCTTGATCAGCGCCGCTTCGAGATTGGGCATGGCGCCGCGCGACAGCATGGCAGCGACACTGAGCGACATCTGGCGCAGGGTCATCAGGTGAGCGGTGAAGCGCCCGATGGCGGTAAGCAGGCGCGTGTCGTTTGAACCGCGCGCCGCAGCGACCAGCGCGGACAGTACGCGAAAGCTTGACAGAAAGCGCTCCGGCCCGCTGCGCTCGAACGCGAGTTCACTGGTGACCTGATGCCAGCCACCGCCGGGTGCGCCGACTACATCGGCATCTGAAATGAACACATCGTCGAGCAGCATTTCGTTGAACTCATGATGGCCCGGCAGATTGATGATGGGTTTGATGGTGAGGCCGGACGCGTGCAGATCGAGGATGAATTGCGTGAGGCCTTCGTGGCGTTTTTCAGTGGTGGGTGCCGTCGCGACGGGGGCGGAGCGTGCGAGGGTGATGGCGTAGTGGCAGCGGTGCGCGAAGGTCGTCCACACCTTGCGGCCATTGAGTTTCCAGCCGCCGGGCACCTTGTCGGCGCGGGTGCGCACGCTGGCGAGGTCGGAGCCGGCATCGGGCTCGCTCATGCCAATCGCGAAATAGGTCTCACCGCGCGCAATGCCAGGCAGATAGCGCTGGCGCTGCGTTTCGGTGCCAAAGCGCAGCAGAAGCGGGCCACTCTGGCGGTCAGCGATCCAGTGGGCGGTGACCGGTGCACCGGCTACCAGCATTTCTTCGGTGACGACGTAGCGCTCCAGCATCGAGCGCTCGTGGCCGCCGTATTGTTTCGGCCACGTCAGGCCGATCCAGCCTTTGGCACCGATGCGTTGCGAGAATTCTTCGCGAAAGTGATTGCAAAAATCACCTTGCGGTTGCCACGCACCAGCGGCGCGATCGTCCTGCAAAAACGCGCGCACTTCGGCACGCAAGGCTAGCGCCGCTGGCGGCAACTCGCACAACTCAAACTGGAATGCGCTCACGATTCAATCCGCCTTCGCACCTGATTCCTTGATGATCTTGGCCCAACGCGGCATCTCGGCGCGAATGTAGGCAGCATACTCGGCAGGCGTGCTGCCGTAGACGTCGGCGCCCTGGCCAGCGAGCCGCGCCCGCACAGCGGCATCTTGCAAAGCCTTGGTGATCTCGGCGTTGAGTTTTGTGACGACCTCGGCTGGCGCGCCTGCGGGAAGCACCACGCCTTGCCATGCGGCGGCGTCAAACCCGGGCAGGCCTGCTTCGTGAAATGTCGGCAGATCAGGCAGCACCGACGAGCGCTTGGCGCTGGTGACCGCGATGGCGCGCATGCGGCCATCCTTGATGTAGGCAATGGCGGTGTTGATGGTGTCAGTCATGAACTGGGTTTGACCGGCAGCCAGATCGACGAGGCCGGGCGCGCTGCCCTTGTAGGGAATGTGCACTGCATTCAACCCCATCTGGGCTGTGAGCATCGCGCTCGCCAGATGGGTGATGGTGCCGGTGCCGGACGACGAGTAACTCATTTGCCCCGGTTTGGATTTGACGAGGTCCACAAACTCTTTCATGTTCCTGGCAGGCAGCGACGGATGCACCACCAGCACCATTGGAATCGCGGCTGTGAGTGCGACTGGCACGAAATCTTTCAGCGTGTCGTAACTCGCCTTGCCATACAAGGCCGGATTGATGACGATGGCCGAGGTGTTGTAGAACATGGTGTAGCCGTCATTGGGCGCTCGCGCCGCCAGCTCGGCACCGATGTTGCCGCCCGCACCGGGCTTGTTGTCAACGATGACTTGTTGTCCCATTTGCTCGGTGAGCTTTTGCGCAAGCACCCGCGCCACGATGTCGGTCGGCCCGCCGGGCGGGAAGGCGAGGATCATGCGGATTGGTTTGGCGGGGTAGGGCTGGGCGTGACTCA
>JANNCZ010000092.1:0-6520 GCA_031387185.1 Burkholderiales bacterium | reverse complement strand
GGCAAGGTAGATGCTGCGGACGCTTCCCCGGAAATGCTGGCGCGCATTCATGGGCTGGCTGCACTCGACACCGCAGCGCTGGGTGAAGACATTCCACAGGCGCGCGCAGCTGGAATGTTTGTGGCGGCGGCCCGTGAAACGTTTGAAGAAGCAGGTGTGTTGCTGGCGTGGGGAGCTGCAGCGGGGGGCAATTTGGAGCGTGCACAGGAGGTTGCTGCGGCGCGCGTGCGCCTCAATGCAAAGGAGCCGTTCGCCGCCGTGCTCGCGTCGATCAACGCCGAACTCGATGCCGCCGCGCTGGTGCCGTGGGTGCGCTGGGTCACGCCCACTTTGTTGTCGCGGCGCTTTGACGCGCGATTTTTTTTGGCGCGCGCCCCGGCAGATCAGATTGCCATGCACGATGACTACGAGGCTACGCATAGCGAGTGGCTGCGGCCGCAGGATGCAATTGCACGCTGGGCGCAAGATGACATCAAGCTGGCCCCGCCCACCTACATGAGCTTGCAGCATCTGGCATTGTTTGATTCCATCGATGCTGCGCTGGCCGATGCACAGGGCCGCCGCCCGCCGGTAATTCAGCCGCATGGGTTTGATGTGGACGGGACGCGCACACTGGCGCTGCCGGGTGACGCGCTGCACAGCGTGGCCACCGCCGCCATTCCCGGGCCGGTTCGCCTGCGCTATGATGGCACCCGCTATGCGCCAGTGTGATCGGGATATTCAGTACCAATGGCGCATACGAACCGAGCTTAAAACGCATGAAACGGCGTAGTCAATTGTGGGTGTCACTGGCAATGGCGCCAGCGCAACAGTGGGGGTCTTTGTGCGCTCCGTCCTTGACACAAGCCCGCCGGGCTTGCTATACAATCATCCGAATCAGTGCCAGTTTTTTGATGCGCTGATGCAGCAGGTGTAATGTGCCGCAGCATCAGACGTGATTCGACACCATAGAAGAGGGGACACACCAAGTGAACAAAGCTCAGATGATTGACCACGTTGCCAAGACGGCTGACATTTCCAAAGCCGCAGCAACGCGTGCGCTTGACGCCGTGGTCGGCGCAATCAAAGGCACGCTGAAGAAAAATGGCTCGGTGACGCTGGTTGGCTTCGGCACCTTCCGTGTGTCCAAGCGCAAGGCGCGCACGGGCCGCAACCCGCGCACCAATCAGCCCATCAAAATCCCCGCCGCCAAGGTGCCGAAGTTTGCACCTGGCAAAGCATTGAAAGATGCGGTAAAATAATCGTCTTTGCGGTTGAACAAAGACGCACCGGTGCAGCGCACCGGTGACAATGCGGGGCGGGTAGTACTTGCGCGGGTTTTGAAATTGCTAGCGCAAGACAGATCAGCTCCGCAACCGGGGGACAAGTCCTGCGGGGGTGCTTAGCTCAGCTGGTAGAGCGTCGCCCTTACAAGGCGAATGTCGGCGGTTCGATCCCGTCAGCACCTACCAACAGTTTGAAGGTCAAGACCGGTGGCGCGCCGTGTGGATTGGCGTTGCACGGACGCGTTGCTTGCGTAGCGGTTGTTGCAGTTTGGAGTGGTAGTTCAGTTGGTTAGAATACCGGCCTGTCACGCCGGGGGTCGCGGGTTCGAGTCCCGTCCACTCCGCCAAAACAAAAAAGCCTGTTTCCCTCTGGGAAACAGGCTTTTTTATTGTGCTCTTTTATTGATGCGCAGGCGCGCCAGTTTCATTCTGGCGGCAATCCCGGCCAGTGCGCCGGAACGCCATGGCCCACGCAAGCAAAGCGCTTACGATGCGCGCGGCGTGCCTTTGGATTTGCGTCCCGGGGCTGCCGGCGGAATATAGCCAGCCAGACGGCAGCGCATGCCTTCGATACGCTTGCCATCGCGAAACTGGATCGAATGGCACATGATGACGTCGCCTCGTGCCGAAAGTTCGGCAAGGCGCGCCTTGACGCTGGCCACCGAAATGCCGACGCTGGCGGCGATTTCCGAATCAAAGCGTTCACCGCTTTCCTTGAGATACTGCATGATGGCTTGCAATTGGTGCTCCTTGAACGCATTGTGCGAAAGTAATCAAAGCCGCATCGTACCCGCATTGCAGCAAGGCCGTTTCCCTCTCCTGTGGTAAACTTCCTCTCCGTTTTTGCCGGTCTATTTGGGGTGACGGCACGTCCTATGGCCACCACGGAGCACCCCGGCAAACGCGCCAGCAGTGCCATCCAGAAAGCCGAACGAGAGTTCGGCTTTGTCTTGTCTGCACCTTTCGGTACCGCCGTGATTGGCCGGTACCCTGACCGAGAACCACACCTCCATGTTTGAGTTTATCCGCACGCACCAGCGCCTGATGCAGTTCTTGCTGCTGATTTTGATCGTTCCGCCGTTCGCATTTTTTGGCATCGACGGCTACCGGCGGATTTCGGATGATCCCAATGCGGTGGCCAAAGTCGCGGGCCATGCGATATCGCAACAGGAATTCACCAATGCCCATCGCGAGCAGACCGACCGCCTGCGCCAGCAACTGGGCCGCAACATTGATGCTGCGTTGTTCGACAACGCCGAGACGCGCCGCAGCACGCTCGACACGCTGGTGAGCCAGCGCGTGCTGGCAACGCAGGCGGTCAAGCGCGATCTGGTGGTGTCGGACGAACGCCTGCGCGCGGTCATCATGGCGATCCCTGCGCTGCAGGAGAACGGCCAGTTCAGCAAAGACCGCTATGACGTGTTGTTGCGCTCGCAAAACTTGACGCCGCAAGGGTTCGAAGCCAAACTGCGTCAGGACATCGCCATGCAAACGATTGCATCTGGTGTGTCGGATTCTGCCTTTACGCCGAAGTCCGTGCTCGATCTCTTTGCGCGCGCACAGTCGGAAGAGCGTGAGGTGCAGGAGTTCGTCATCAAGTCCGACGCGTTTGTGCCGCAGGTCAAGCTCGCGGAGAACGCCGCCAAGACATACTACGATGCCAACCAGCGCGAGTTTCAGGTCTCGGCGCAGGTGCGCGTCGAATACGTCGTGCTGAGCCAGGACACTCTGGCCGCGAGCATCGCTGCCAACCCCGAACAGATCAAGGCCTACTACGACCAGAACATTGCCAAATTCCGGCAGGACGAGCAGCGTCAAGCCAGCCACATCCTGCTCAAGTCTGATCCGGACAAGGCAGCAGCGAAAGCCAAGGCTGAAGAGGTACTCAAGCAAGTCAAGGGTGGCGGTGATTTTGCAGCGCTCGCCAAAAAATTCTCGCAAGATCCCGGCTCTGCTGCCCAGGGCGGCGACCTCGGCACCTTCGGCCGCGGCGCAATGGTCAAGCCGTTTGAAGACGCTGCATTCACGCTCAAGGAAGGCGAGATTTCCAACCTGGTCGAATCCGAATTCGGCTTTCACATTATCAAGGTGGTGGCCATCAAAGGCGCGAAGGTGAAATCGTTTGAAGAGATGCGCGGCGAGATCGAGAAAGAGTGGAAAAAGCAGGAAGCGCAAAAGAAATACGCCGAGAGCGCCGAGGCCTTCAGCAACACTGTGTATGAGCAGTCCGACAGTCTCAAGCCCGCTGCCGACAAGTTCAAGCTTGAGGTCAAGAGCGTGCCGTTCTTTGCGCGTGCCGGTGCGCCCGCGCAACTGAACAATGCCAAGCTGCTCGACCGCCTGTTCGGTGATGATGCGATCAAGAACAAGCGCAACACTGAAGCGGTTGAAGTCGCCACAGGTACGCTGGTGTCGGCGCGCGTGGTCGAGTTCAAGCCGCAAGCGATCAAGGCGCTGGCCGACGTACAAGCTGGCATCACCCAGCAACTGACCGCGCGTGAAGCGCAAGCATTGGCGAAAAAAGATGGCGAAGCCAAACTCAAGGCCGCGCAGGTAAATCTCGATGCAGTGAACTTCGGCGCAGCCAAGACCGTGTCGCGCGACAAATCCGAAGGCTTGTCTTCCGAAGCCCTGCGCGCGGTGATGTCGGCACCGGTGAAAGCTCCCGTGGCAGTGGGTGTGGAACTCGCGGCGGGCGGCTACGCGCTGTACCGCGTCAACAAATCGATTCAGCCCGAGAAGCAGGATGTGGCCAAGCGCGAGAACTTGCGTGTAGCGATCACGCGAGCACAGGCCGAAGCCGATTTCGCCGGCTACCTTGAGAGCCTGAAGAAAATGTCCAAGGTCGAGCTGCACCTGGAAAATCTGGAGAAGAAAGCGAACTGACATTCACAGTTCACTTGCGGCGCCAGAATCGCGGACTTGTGCCGCGCTGTCGCGCCGCTTAGTAGTGCGCTCTTCAGTGTGGTGCTGGTGCCGCGCTTACCGCTCATATCTACATCTGCGCCGCCAAACCAAGCGCCCGCTGCGCAGCAGCACGCATCCCCGCAGCATCAATCGCGGTGATCGGCAAGGGCGGCGCATCGCCAAAGCTGCGATAGTTGTGCCCCATGCCGCGCAAATAAGCCGGGTCGTAGTGCTCTGCAAGCAGGCGTTCCACCACGGTATCCCACTCGCCGCTCCCGGCAAGTGCTTTCCATTCCGCGATGCGCTCGCGCCCGTGCAGGGTAACGAGGCAATCGAGCTGGGCGCCGAGCAAGGCCGCGTCTTGCACGAAGTGCGCATACTCGTCCTTGAGCAAGGCCACACGCAGCGGCACTCTCATTTCGACGCGCAGGCAGGGGCTCGCGCGCATGCAGTCCATGAGTACATCGGGGACCCGCAGGTCGCCGACCTTCTTGCTCTCGGCTTCGACGAACACTGGCTGTGCTGTGTCGAACGATGCAAGTTTGGTCAACACCAGCGACTCGAACATTTTTTGCGCCGGCTGCGGTGCGCCCGGTAGATTGCCGAGCACCGAGCCGCGGTGCTGCGCGATGTCTTCAAGATCGAGCACTTGCGCGCCCGCCGCATCGAGCGCGCGCAGCAGGCGGCTTTTGCCACTGCCGGTGACACCGCAAACGATGCGAAATTGATACTGCGCGGGCGACGTGTCAAGTTGATCGATCACCCAACGCCGGTAGGCTTTGTAGCCACCGTCGAGCTGGGCGGCGCGCCAGCCGATGCGGCTGAAGACCTCGGTCATCGCGCCTGACCGCTGCCCGCCGCGCCAGCAGTAGATCAAGGGCCGCCAGCTTTTGGGCCGTGCGCCAAATTGTTCTTCGAGATGCTGCGCGATATTGCGCGCCACCAACACCGCGCCGGCTTTCTTGGCATCAAACGCCGAGGTCTGCTTGTGCAACGTACCGATGTGCGCGCGCTGTTCGTTCGACAGTACCGGTGCCGAGAGTGCGCCGGGGATGTGGTCTTGCGCATACTCGGCCGGCGAGCGCACATCGATAATTTCGTCAAAGACACCGAGTTGATCGATGCTGACTTTGTTGCCGGACCCGGGGGGCGTGTGTGCGAGAGAGCGGGTGGGTGGAGCGTGCATGCGCCAATCTTATCTTGCCGTGCTCGTGGTCTTGCTCTTCATGGCCGGATTCGCGGCCGGCTTCGCGGTCAACAGTGGCAGCAGCACCGGCCACACGTTGTCGAGCAGGCGCGCTTGCGCAGCTTGCGTGGGGTGAATGCCGTCGGCCTGAAACAGCGCGCGGTTGTCTGCCACACCTTCGAGAAAAAACGGCACCAGCGCGGCCTTGTGTTGTTTGGCCAACTCGCCATAGGCATTGCGAAATCCATCGGTGTAGCTGCGTCCGTAGTTGGGCGGCAACTGCATACCGGCCAGCAACACGCGCGCGCCGCTTTTTTGTGATGCCGTGATCATGCGCGCGAGGTTGGCGCGGGTGGCATCGAGCGCAAGGCCGCGCAGACCATCGTTGCCACCCAGCTCGACGATGACGATGGCAGGCTTGTGCTGCTTGAGGGCAGCATCAATGCGCGCCGCACCGCCGCTGGTGGTCTCACCGCTGATGCTGGCGTTGGTGACGGTGAAGGCCAGACGTTTTTCTTTCAGGCGTGCATCGAGCAAGGCCGCCCAGCCGGCGCCGCGCGCGAGACCGTACTCGGCTGAGAGACTGTCGCCGTAGATGAGGATCACCGGCGTGGCCGCCGCCGCAGCTGATGCCTGGGTTGCCAATGCGGCAGTTTGCGGCAGTACAAGCGCACACAGACACACCAGCAGCGCTCCCGCTCGCACGATCCCGGTTCTTGCTATGCTGCGCACTGCTGCCATCAACGCCTTCATTCGAGTGAATCCTTCTGATCTTCCCGCTTCTGCCGCCGCCGCTGTCACCAGTAGCGTCACATCCATCAATGCCGCTGCGCCGTCCGTCATCACCGTCAAGTCACTGACCAAATCGGTACCCAACGGCGCCACACCGCTCACCATTTTGCATGAGATCGATTTGTCCATCGCGTCCGGTGAGACGGTCGCCGTGGTGGGAAGTTCCGGCTCGGGCAAATCGACGCTGCTCTCATTGTTCGCCGGTCTTGATACGCCATCGTCGGGCAGCGTGCACCTGGGCGGCGAGAGCTTGTATGCCCTCGACGAAGATGGCCGTGCCGCACTGCGCGGGCGTCTGGCAGGTTTCGTGTTCCAGTCGTTCCAGTTGATGCCGCATCTCAATGCGCTGGAAAACGTGATGCTGCCGCTC
>JANNCZ010000063.1:0-9842 GCA_031387185.1 Burkholderiales bacterium | reverse complement strand
GCCGACGATGATCGCCGTGCCGTGCTGGTCGTCGTGGAACACCGGAATCTTGCAGCGCTCGCGCAGCTTGCGTTCGACATAAAAGCATTCCGGTGCCTTGATGTCTTCAAGATTGATTCCGCCAAAGGTCGGCTCCAGTGCCGCGATGATGTCGACCAGCTTGTCCGGGTCGCGCTCGTTGACTTCAATGTCAAACACATCGATGCCGGCGAATTTCTTGAACAGCACCGCCTTGCCTTCCATCACCGGCTTGGCCGCCAGCGGGCCGATGGCACCGAGGCCGAGCACCGCAGTGCCATTGGTAATCACGCCAACCAGGTTGCCGCGCGCCGTGAGGTGGCGCGCTTGCGACGGGTCTTGCTCAATCGCCGTGCAGGCAAACGCCACGCCCGGGGTGTAGGCCAGCGCCAGATCGTTCTGGTTGATCAGTTGCTTGGTGGGCGCAACCTCGATCTTGCCGGGTCTTGGATAGCGGTGGTAGTCAAGCGCGGCTTGTTTGAATTGGTCGTCTGCGGGAGTGGCTGTCATGGAGTTGGATTGGGGCGCATCAATGCGTCGCAGGAAGAGTGGAAACGGTGTCGATCAATGCCGCACAGGCAGGAAAAACGCTGAATCAATGCGGCGGGGGCGTGAGTCTATACCGTTCGCCGATGTTGCATCGCAGAAGCAACGGATGCTGCGGGGTCGTGTGGGTAATGTGAGTGGTGAGGCGAGGCGCCGGCATTTCCCGGTAGCGCCTGATCTGGCTCAAGTGCTTGCGGCGCGGCGCAGACGAAACCGGCGTTGACGTTCTTTGCCCGGCATGGATTTACGTTGTTTGGGGCGCCCCAAGGGCGGCGCCACACGCGACCAGGTCTGACCCCTGATGCTTTCCTTCGCCACCAGATCATGCAAGCCATAGGCGAGTACGCAGAGGGCATCGCGAGCGGCAGTCACCGGGTCGCTTGCAGGCAATGTAATTCTCACCTTGCCGTAGCCGCCCGGCTCTGCGCAAAAATCGAATGGCCGGTCGCGCCGCACGTCAATGGGCCGTTCAATCCAGGCACCGGAAGCGCGGCATTCGATGCCGGCGGCCGCGCACAGCGAGCGGACAGTGTGCGATGCCCGGCCCGGAATCCGGACCGCATAGCGCGGCATCGGCAAAAAGAACGGGATTGACATTTTGTTACTGTAACATAAACTATATTCCTCGCAAACCACCTGCATCCATCATGACCATCAGCGAACCGGAGTTTGAGCGGCTGCTCACCGCCTGCAACACGATTGCCGGCTTGTTCCCTGATGGCGTGGTCTACATCGGCGGAATCGCCGTTTACCTGCACGCCATCAACACCGAAGCCGCGCGCCAGTATGCCGAAGCCACCCATGACGCGGACTTGTATATCTCCATGGCCGAACTCTCCGATCTGCGCGATATCGAAGAGGTCACCGCCAATTCACGCCTGAGTCGACACCAGCTCATCAAGGATGGCTTTGAGTTCGACATCTACACCGAGCGCCATGCCTCTTTGCCGGTCGCCTACGACCAGGTACTCGCTCACTGCGTCCAGTACGAGGGCATCAAGGTAGCCAGTCTGGAGCACCTGCTGGTCCTCAAGCTCAATGCCTATAAAGACCGGAAGGGCAGCACCAAAGGGCAGAAGGACGCCAAGGATCTCGTGCGCATCGCCCTGGTAGCCGAAACCGCCAAGCCCGGCAGTTTCTCCGGCGACACAGTGTCCGGCTACCTGGGCGACGACGACATCGAACTGCTCCAAGGCGTCGCCAAAGGGCCGGAAATCCTGGCGATGGCGAAAGGAAATTCCTTCATTGCCAAGCGGCTGCGGCAGACGTTTTCTGCCCTGGTCGCAGAGCAGGTCAAGCTGCACAAGCGGTCGAAGCGTTAAAGTGGTTCCGCCGTCAACCGCTGCCCATTCAACCGGCCACCCCTCTGTGCCTGCAAGGCCTCGGATACAAACGCCATGCTCTCCACCATCTCCACACGGCCATCGAAATTGACTTCTTCGCGTTCGGCCGTGCAACCAGCAGCCGGCCGCATGGCGCAGATCGAATCGTTCTACGCGATGGAAATCATGCGCGAGGCGACGGCCCTGCAAGCCGCCGGCCGCTCGATCATCTACTTGTGCGTCGGTGAGCCGGACTTCACCGCGCCCGAAGCGGTGATGAACGCAGCAGACGCCGCCGCCCGGCGCGGTGACACCCACTACACCGTCGCGCTCGGCATCGCGCCCCTGCGCGCCGCGATTGCGGGCTTCTATCAAACCCGCTATGGCTTCACGCTCCCGTCCGAACGTGTCGCCGTCACCGCCGGCGCATCCGGCGCGCTGCTGATTTTGTTCGGCACCCTCGTCAACCCCGGTGACGAATGGCTGATGCCCGACCCCACCTACCCGTGCAACCGGCGCTTCATCTCGCTGTTCGGCGGCACCACCAGGCTGATCCCCTGCGGCACGCAGGAAAACTACCAGCTCACGCCTGAACTGGTCGAGCAGCACTGGGGCCCGAACACGCGCGGCGTCATGCTGGCGTCGCCCTCCAACCCCACCGGCACCACGGTGCCTGCGGCAGCGATGCGCGGTATTCACGAGGTAGTGCGTGCGCGTGGCGGAGCCTTGGTGGTGGACGAGATTTATCACGGGCTGACCTACACGCGTAACGATGGTGGACGATTCACCGAAGAGCCCACCTCGCTCACACTCGCGGGTGAGGAACATTCGGATGTCTTCGTCATCAACAGCTTCTCCAAATACTTCAGCATGACCGGCTGGCGCCTGGGCTGGCTGGTGGCGCCAGATGCACACATGCCGCACATCGAAAAGCTCGCGCAGAACTTGTTTATCTGCCCATCAACGCTCGCACAACACGCCGCGCTCGAATGCTTCACTCCCGCAGCGCTCGCGCTCTACGAAGAACGCCGCGCCCAGTTCGCCGCACGCCGCGACTACCTCGTGCCGGCCTTGCGCGATCTCGGTTTCAGGATTCCCAACACGCCCGAAGGCGCGTTCTACGTCTACGCCGATGTGTCAGCGTTCTGTGATGACAGCTTTCGCTTCTGTACGGAAGTGCTGCATGGCGCCGGCGTGGCGATCACACCGGGGCGTGACTTTGGCGATGTGGATACGCACAAGTATGTGCGGCTTACCTACACGGTGGCTATCGCGCAGTTGCAGGAAGTGGTGTCGCGCCTCCAGACATTTTTGAAAAAGCAAGCCTGACAAGACAAGGAACACGCGCATGCCCCGCATCGCCGTCGGCGGTTTTCAGCACGAGACCAACACCTTCGCCCCAACGCCCGCCGACTACGCTGCGTTCGAGTCTGGGGGCGGCTGGCCAGGCATGTGCTTCGGAGAGGCGCTCCCACCAACGCTTTCAGGGGCGAACATTCCGGCAGGTGGGGCGTTCGAGGCATTTCATGCGGCGGGGCATTCGACTGTGGGGCTCGCCTGGGCTGCCGCCTCGCCGTCGGATCGCGTGACGCGCGAGGCTTACGAGCGCATCGCTGGCGAGATCATCACGCGCTTGCAAAAAGCGCTGCCGGTCGATGGCGTGTATCTCGACTTGCACGGTGCGATGGTGGCCGAGCATGTTGATGATGGCGAAGGCGAGTTGCTGGCGCGCGTGCGCCGCGTGGTGGGCGACAAGGTGCCGGTGGTCGTCAGTCTCGACTTGCATGCCAACGTGACGCGCCAGATGTTTGCGCAGGCCGATGGCATGGTGATTTACCGCACCTATCCACATGTGGACATGGCGGAGACCGGTGCGCGCGCGGCGCAATTGCTGATGCAAATGCTCGCAACGGGCCGCCGCCCGGCCAAGCGCTTTCACACCTTTGACTACCTCACCGGCATCCCCTCGCAATGCACTTTCATCGAGCCATGCCAGAGCATTTATGCGCTGCTCGATGCGCTGGAGAAAAAGCACGGCGTGTCGTTGTCGTTCGCACCGGGTTTTCCGATGGCGGACTTTGCCGAGTGCGGCATGTCGATCGCAGGCTTCGGCGCAGATGAGCGTGCGCTTGATCAGGCGATGGCGGCGCTGCGTGCGCGCATTGAAGACGCCGAGAAGGAATTTGCGCTCGAATTGTTTTCACCGGGCGATGCGATCCGCCGCGCGATGCAGACCGGTGCCATCGGCCTGCCCACAGTGCTCGCCGATACGCAAGACAACCCCGGCGCGGGCGGCAATGGCGATACAACCGGCGTGCTCGCAGCGTTGCTGGCGATCAAGCCGCAGGACGCGGTGCTCGGCATGATGATCGACCCGCCGGCCGCGAAATTTGCGCATGAAGTGGGCCGCAACAACACGACCGGGTTTTCGCTCGGTGCGATCTCGGGCGTGGCCGGCATCGAGCCGGTGCGCGCGCGCTTCAAGGTCGAGGCCCTGGGCGACGGCAACTTCACCGGCACCGGGCCGTTCTACCGCAACTTCAAAATGCACATGGGGCCGATGGCGGCCTTGCGCAGCGTCGATGCGCCGGGGGTGCGCGTGGTGCTCGCCACCACAAAATGCCAGACCGCCGATCAGGAGATGTTCCGCCATGTCGGCATCGAACCGAAACTGCAGCGCATCGTCGCAGTGAAAAGTTCGGTGCACTTTCGCGCCGACTTTCAGCCAATTGCGAAAGAAGTATTGGTGGTCAAGTCTCCGGGGCCGGCGCTGGCTGATCCGTTTGAATTCGACTGGAAGAAACTGCGCAAGGGAATGCGCCTGCGGCCATTGGGGCCGGTGTTTGGCTGACCGGAGCATGCCGGCCAGCGCGCTCCGGGATACCGTAAAATGTACAATTGATCTGTACAGTATGTCAATTCGTTCAGGATCCTTAGCCATGCACGTCAACGTGACCCAGTTCCGTCAGCAGTTGCCAGCCTATTTGCGCAAGGTGCGGGCCGGCGCGTCCGTCAGCATCACATCGCACGGCAAGGTCGTCGCCCGTCTGATGCCACAGGAAGACGCGGCAACCGCTGCTGAGGCGCGCTTGGTGGCAATGCGCGAAAAAGCCGCTATCGTGGACGTCGAATCACCGCTTGGCATAAAGTGGAATGCACAATCCGGTCGTCTGTGACACGCACGCGCTGCTGTATTGGGCGCTGGCACCCAAGCGGCTGTCGGCCAAAGCGAAGCGCGAGTTGGAGCGCGCGCGGGAGTGCGGAGCGCTTGCCTGCGCCGACATCTCCCTGTGGGAGATCGCGATGCTGGCTGACCGCGGGCGAGTGAAATTGCCGGTAGACATTCAACTGTTTTTGGACGATCTCCAGACCGCACTCGGTTTGAAGGTGATTCCCGTCAATGGGGAAATTGCCAGGCTGTCGCAAACTGCGTTCCTGGCCAACACAGACCCTGCCGATCAACTGATCGGCGCTACTGCGATGCACCTGAAGGCCTTGTTGCTGACCCGTGACGAAAAGTTGAGTGACAACAAGAACCTGAAGACCGCTTGGTGACAGTTCGGGCCGTGGGCGCGTTACCCGGCGTCCGGGTTGTCTGCACTGCACTGCGGCAACGCTAGGCCAATCCTTGCACGATCTGCGCGACGCGCGCGCATTCCTTGATGTGCTGGCGCCCGACATACTGCATCGCCGCAAAACCAATCGCGGCTGACAGCGCCTGCCCCGCGAGCGGCACATACTTGCTCGCCTGCTTGATGGTGAGGCGCACGCCGACCACCTTGAGCGCCTCGATCACCAGTTCGCGCGTGATCAGTTTGCCGACCATCGCGCCGCCTACTGCGACGATGGCTTTGTAGACGATCAACTGTTTGTTCGGTGATAGCCGCTCGATCTGATCCGGCGTGAGGCCGAACTCGCGGTTGATCTCGGGGATCAGCTTCAACAACGCGGCGGCGTCCACCGCGATGTCGATGCCGGGCAGCGGAATGATGGCGGCAGCCGACGCAATCGCTGCGGTCCTGGTCAGACGCGTGCGTGCGCGTGACTTGGCCGCCTCAAGCTCGATGAGGTTGCGCGGCAGAGCGTAGAGTGTGACAGCGGAAGAGGGCATGGCGGAGTGACTGTTGTCCGGGCCTGCATGGGTGCGTAGCGGGGTGCGTAGCGCCCAATTCGCTCATATTACCCGCGCCCTCTTTGATGGCCCGCCGCTCGTTTCACACTCGCCCGGCTTGCGTGGGACGAAACTGGTCCGGCAGTTGGAGTAAGATTCTTACTTTCGCATTATTAGGGGAACGCCATGCGCATTACCAGCAAAGGCCAAGTCACAATTCCGCAGGACATTCGTGAGCGCACCGGCCTGCTGCCACACACAGAAGTGGCATTTGAATATAAAGGCGGGCAAGTCATCCTGCGCACCAGCACAGGCGCGGTTGCCGGCGCAAAGCGCGCGTCGCGCATTCGCGCGGCGATTGAGAAGGCGCGCGGTACGGCGAATGAACCGATGTTCAAAGGCTGGAGTACAGATCGCATCATGGCGTTTCTGCGGCCCGAGCGCTGATGGCTGCAGGCAAAAAGTCCGGTCTGCGGCGGTACCGCGACGCGAAGCCGAATCCGCACCCGCCCGTGGTGCGCGAGGCACCGGCGGTTTACCGCGCCTTGGCGCGACCGGTCTTGGTCGACAGTAATGTATTGATCGACATTGTTGAGAACGATCCGGTCTGGTATGAGTGGTCAGCAGCTGCGCTGGAACGGCTGGGTACCCGCAGCAAACTCGTCATCAACCCGGTGATTTATGCCGAGATTGCCGGCGGGTATGCCACCATCGAAGATCTCGACGCGGCGCTCGCGCCATTTGGTTTTCTGCGCGAAGCGCTGCCTTGGGAAGCCGGCTTTCTCGCCGCACAAGCGCATAAGCTTTACCGCAAGCGCGGTGGCGCGCGCAAGTCCACGCTGCCGGATTTTTATATCGGCGCACATGCCTCGCTGGCCGCTTACACGCTGCTCACCCGTGATGCGGCGCGCTATCGTGAATATTTTCCGCAGCTTGTAATCACCGCACCTGGCAACTCGAATTGATGCGCTGCATACAGGGCGCATTTGCAATTTGATCTGGTCATGCCAATCAACTTCCCCATCGTCGATGCGCATCACTATTTCTGGCATTCGCATGCCAACTATCTCGTTGGCTGTGTGACGAGCCGCTGATTGCCTTTCGTTTGCCGGCGATCACGACGTGGATAGCGCACATGGCGGTGGGCGGGCCGTGGTTGGAGGCATAACGCTGAAGTAATCTGGCCGGAGAGCGTTGGTGCAAGCGGCTTTCAGGTCATGATGCCCCAAGAAGCGCATGGAATGGACTTGAGCGCTCGCTGCCGTACCGGTGAATCGATCCGGCACGGACTATGGTGAACCGCGCGTATTGCTACTGCGCGCGCCGCCGTCCTCTGAGCGGCTCACTGGGAAATGCGCCTTGTCGCGGGCAACACCGACGCCAAATAGCGCGGCCACTGCACCCCAGATTAACCAGACTATCGCTTCGCCCAAATTACTCCGGGCTGCATCCGCAAGCCGCGTCTGAGTGATGACAGCAACCTCGCGGTTTCGGATGTCTTCCTCGGTTGGGGAAAAGCGCTTTCGTTCACCCACCTTGTCAATGTAGTCTCGAAGTTTTCCAGATTCAACGAAGACGAGTCGGGCCAGCGCAGCACTCGCCTCCTCACGCTTTACCGGGCTAAGGTCTTTCCCCCAGTCGGCCGCAAGTTCATTGGTAAAAATCTTGTTCTGATTTGATTGCCCCATGTCCCGCAACGCGAGGTGTTTCCAGTACGAAAATCCAGAGTAGGCAAAACAGAAGATCACGCCAAACGCGGTCATCCACACTGCCGTTCGGTGAAAGCCATACGCCGCCCATCGTCGCGTTCCTTCGGCGAGACAAATCAAGACGAACGCGCCGGATGCGGCGGAGGCGACAAAGTCAAACCATTGCGTCATAAGTGTTGGCTACCGGTACAAGCGGCCCGGCGCAGTTTGATTGCGCAATCCCCGCGTTGACAGATGGACCGAGCTACCGATGCTTGAGCAATTCATCAAGTGTGAAGCCAATGTCTTTGGCGATTTGACGAAGCAAGACCGGCGAAATGTCGCGGCCTTGATGAAATGGCACCGTGGTGCCGCGACCGGCAGCGTCGCGGTACTGCTTGTGCGAACCGCGCTGGCGCACCTCGGCGAAGCCAAGTCGAAGCAGAATGGCCGTGACCTCGCCAGGTTTGAGGACAGGAACATTTCCCACAGCTCAGGCTACGGCAACGTTTTGAACTCCCACAAATTCAGACTCCAGAGCCGGCTCACCATCTTCAAGAAGCATGGCGATCACATCGCGCAGATTGTGATTGACTTCATCAAGCGTTGCCCCCTGCGAATGAGCGCCAGGAAAACCGGGGACGAAGCCAACGAACAAGCCGGTTTGCGGGCACCGCTCAATTACCGCCGAATAGACTTTCATGGCTGACTCCGAATCGAAGTGGGGAAGCAGATTATCGTTCTACGCTCCGAGATAGGCAATTCATGAAGGTCAAAGTGGAGAGAGCCGGAAATTGTTGGTGCGAGCCGCTCTCACGCCTTGAAGCCCCAAGAGCCGCATGGAATGGGCTTGAGCGCGATATGCCCTCGCCAAAATCAAAGACACACAAACCCGACGCAAGCTGGCGACCGAGCCATCGTCCGTATCAAGCCGCACGCCGCCGGCTCGCACGTCCGCCTGCGGGCAGAGCCAGCGCATGCGCTTCAGCATAACCGTCGAGCAACCGGCGAATCATGCGCTGGTACTGCGTCTGATGCTTCGCGGCTTCAGCCTTGAAAAACTCAACGCTCTTTTTGCTCAACGCCAGAGTGACCTTCACGCCCTCTTCACGAAACGCAAGCTCGGACGGAGAAGGAAGAAAGTCGGTAACGACTTCGAGCTTACCAAGCGGCTCATCGCTGTACTTGATTTTCGCGGGCATAGAGTGCCTTTCCTTTGCGCCAGTAGCCAGCGCCAATGATTCGAATAACCGAAGCGCGATAGGTGAATCGCACCGTCATGATGCCGCCATCGACTTCGCCAAAACAATAGAAACGTTCCTCGCTCTGGCTGTGGCTGGCGTCCCTGGCAATCACGCGCTGTGGGTCAGCGAATGCGTACTGCGCGCGCAAAAACGAAACGCCGTGCTTGCGGTGGTTTTCGGCATCTTTCTCGGAATCCCACTCGAAGCGCGTAACTGCCATGCGTGGATATTAACGCATGGCAATATAAACAACCATACGTTTGTATGGCATTTCAACGTTCGGCACCAGGGTGAAATGCAGGCGTCACCGGGCAAGCCGGGCCCGGAGACGGGCAAATACCTCGTCGGCAGGGATCGCGGTGACAGCACCCGACTCCAGTTCCGCTTCGCGCCGTTCAGCCAGCGACAGCAAAAGCTTCCTGCTCTCCGGCTTCGGCCTGCCACGCAGCGACCGCATCGGCACCATCGCCTTGAGTTGGGTCTTGGTCAATGGCCGGGCATCGGGATCGGCCTTGGCTGCGACCACAATCTTCTTGTTCTCCGCCATGCTCGGCATGACGATCACGCGTTTAACTGAAGCTTTCGACATAGTTCTTCACCGCCGCTCTATCGGCGCGGCGCAAACTGACGGGGCTGGCCGGCGCACGGTTCCGATCACCCTGCCCGCGCACTTCATGAGCGCGCCGTTCCAGTCGATGACCTTCGTTGCAGGGCTGGCCGCGTCGTGAAGGATGTCCTTGTCCTTCAGGGCGCGCACTCGCGCCCAATCCGTGCCGCCCGTATTGGCGAGCAATTTAGCCGGGAAAGCTTTGCCAGTAGATGCGCGACTCATGTGTTGCCATTTTGCGGATGGGAATGATGTGATCGGCTTTGCAGGAGGGATGCGTCACAAACGAGGCAAAAGTAGCAAAGG
>JANNCZ010000043.1:0-5132 GCA_031387185.1 Burkholderiales bacterium | reverse complement strand
GCCGCGTTCAGCGCGCCAGATCGAGCGTGCGCAGGGCTTGCGTGAGATGCGGCTTGTCGATCATCATGCCGTCGATGCTCAGCGTGCCGGCCTGCGGCTGTGCGGCAAACGCATCAACGATGCGCTGCGCATGCGCCAACTCGGCAGCGCTCGGCGAATAGGCCTCATTGATGATGGGCACCTGATCCGGGTGAATCGCAATGCGCCCGCGAAATCCGCGCCGCCGTGAGGCGCGGCACTCCGCCGCCAGACCGGCGCTGTCACGAAAATCCGCGTGCAAGGTGTCGATGGGGGCCACGCCGGCCGCCGTGGCCGCACACAGGCACAGCGAGCGCGCGAGAATATAGAGCGGCGAGTAACTTCCGTCTTCTTCCCGGTTTGACACTGCGCCAATCGCCGCCGACAAATCTTCCGCGCCCCAGGTGATGCCGGCCAGGCGCGGCACCGGCCCGATGAAGCTTTGCATGGTGAGCATGGCTTCGGCAGTTTCGGTCGCTACCGGCACCACGCGCACCGTGCCTGGCGCCATGCCGGCGCGCGCTTCGAGTGCGTCGAGGCAATGGCCGAGGTGCATGATGTCAGCAGCACTGCGCGTCTTGGGCAGCATGATGCCGGCCAGGCCCGGCACCACCACGGCGGCGAGGTCGCCCATGGCGAGGCCGCTGTCGAGCGGATTGATGCGCACGAACAGGCGTGCGTTGAGCTTGGCTGCCTGCGCGCCGATGAAGGCTGCCGCTGTGCCACGCGCCCCTGCCTTGCGCGCCTCGGCGACTGAATCTTCGAGATCGAGAATCAGCACATCAGCCGGGCTGCCTTCGGACTTGGCGAGCTTGCGTTCGCTGTCGGCCGGCACGAACAACATCGAGCGCAGCTTGAGCTTGGCTGCCCCCTGCGCCGCAGCGGCCGACGCCGGGCCACTGTCTGCGGCGCTGCTCATGCGGGCTTCCTCAGCATCAGTGCCTGACGCGTACACAAACACACTTCTTCATTGCGCTGATTCAAACCCGTATGCTGAAAGGTGACGATGCCCGCATTGGGACGGGATTTGCTTTCGCGGATCTCTTTGACCACCGTCATCGAGCGGATGGTGTCGCCGTAAAACACCGGCTTGGGGAAACGCGTATCGCTCATGCCAAGATTGGCCACCGTGGTACCCAGCGTGGTGTCCTGCACCGACAGACCGATCACCAGGCCGAGGGTGAAGATGCTGTTGACCAGCGGCTTGCCAAACTCGGTACCCTTGCAGTACTCGGCGTCGATATGCACCGCCGCCGGATTGCAGGTGGCATTGCTGAACCACATGTTGTCGCTCTCGGTCACGGTACGGCGGATTTCGTGCTCGAATGTTTGCCCGACGGCGAATTGTTCAAACCAGCGGCCTGCCATAGGATGGTGCTCCTCTCAAAAAATTGTGCAACGGGATCGTGCAATATGATAACCACTTGGCAGCGCACCACTCACACCACTTGCTGCACCACTTCTTGCCTACTGGCTGCTCGGGGAAAAACATGAATCGAATCGTTGGCGTCATCGCCGCCCTGCTGTGCCTGCTCGCTGCCAGCGCCGCGCTGGCGCAGCCCTACCCCAACCGTCCGGTCAAGATCGTCGTGCCCTATCCGGCCGGCCAGGGCACCGACGTAGCTGCGCGTTATCTCGCGCAGCAGTTGTCAAAACAAATTGGCCAGAACGTGATTGTCGAAAACCGCGCCGGCGCGGCGGGCAATATCGGCGCGCAGTTCGTCGCCAAATCGCCGAACGACGGTTACACGCTGTTGATGGGTACCAACGCGACCCACGCCGCTGCGCCCTTCCTGTTCGTCAATCCGGGCTTTGATCCCGATGCCGATTTCGATCCGGTCATCCTTACCGGCATCCTGCCGATGGCGGTGGTGACATCGCCATCCAATCCGGTCGATAGCCTGCAAAAACTGGCGGAGGCCGCGCGCGCCAGGCCCGACACCATCAACGTCGCCGTCACCACGACCACCTCGCGCAGCACGCTTGAGCTGTTGCGCCAGCAGGCCAACGCGCCGCTGTTTCCGGTGCTCTACAAGGGCAGCGCGCAGGCGATCACCGATCTCATTGGCGGCCAGGTGACCTACATGGTCGATACCGTGGCCTCGGTGCGCGCGCAGGTTACCGGCGGCAAGCTCAAAGCGCTGGCCATCACTTCGCTCGCATCAAGCGAACTCTTGCCGGGCGTCAAATCCGTCGCCGAGCAGGGCATTGCCAACTTTGAGATCGCTGGCTGGAATGTGCTCTATGCGCCCAAGGGCACACCGCCCGAGGCCACGCGCCTGCTCGCCGCAGAATTGATCAAGGTGATGGCATTGCCCGAAACGCGTGAGCGCCTGCTGGCATTGGGCATTGACCCGAAGTCCCTGACCGGCAGTGAACTGGCCGCGTTTGCCCGCAGCGAGCGCGACAAATGGGGCAAGCTGATTCGCGCCATGGGCATCAAGGCCGAGTAGCTGCGACGCCAAGATCCGCCGCGTCAGAGACCGTTCGACGCGCGCCTGGTGTGAAGCGCCTCGACTGTGAAGTCAGCGCGCCGCTTTGCGAATTTCTTCCCGGAACTCACCGAGCACTTTCGCGCCATCGACGCCCTTGGCGGCGGCGTCCTTGATCCAGCCTGCGTCCAGCGCGCTGGTGCGTTTCTTCACATCATCCACAAATGCCGCGCTCGCGGTGATGGTGACGACGTTGCTCTTGGCGAGCACCGCGTTGGCTTCGCGGTCACGCTGATCCCAGGCGCGGCCGGCGCTGCGCGAGAAACCCTCGCCCGAGACCGCCATGATCGCGTCCTGATCGGCTTTGGGCAGCTTGCTGAATGCCGCTTCATTCATGAAGAACACGAAGCTGGTGTTGTACAGCCCACCAGGGAACAGCGTGGCGTGTTTGACGAGGTTGGTTAGTTTGAACGCGTCAATCGACTCAGCCGGAAAAAACACGCCATCGACCACCCCCGAGAACATCAGCTCGTAGGATTCCGGCGCCGGTTTGAGCAATACATTGGCCCCCATCAGGGTGCCGACGTCGTTGACCATGCCGCCGCCGACGCGAAACTCGATGCCTTGCAAATCAGCCGCTGCATTGACTGCGCGCTTGCTGTTGTAGATGTGGCCCGGTCCGTGTGTAAACAGCGCCAGCACCTTGAGGCCCTTGTGCTCACCGGCAGCGGCGAGGTATTTCTCGTGCATGCGCCAATACGCCACCGAGAGCGGCTCGGCGCTGTCCGACAAAAACGGCAACTCCGTGAGTTTGGTGAGTGCGAAGCGCCCGGGAATATAGCCGTGAATACTGAAGCTGACATCGGCCAGGCCATCGCGGATCGCATCAAAGTGTCCTGCCGGGCTGGCGACGCCCTTGGGCAAAATATTGACCTTGACGCGCCCCTGCGTGGCCCTCTCCACTGCAGCCGCCCACGGCAACATCACTTCGCGATGCATCATGTGGCCGGGCGGCACCCAGCTCGATGCGGTGAGCACCGTTTGCGCAGAAGCAGCGGTGCAACAAAGCAGCGCGCAGGCAGCCAGGCTGGGAAGGTGGCGAACGAACGATGACAGGCGCGGCGTGAATGGCATGATGTACTCCGTTCAGGGGACGATGGATCGCGCAAATGACAGTCAAAGGCGACCGTCGCGATGGCGCGAGTTTGCATTGGATGAATCTTCATATATTATGAAGAGATGCGTTCCACTGCGCAATCTCCGTCGCATCCGCCGCTTTCGGTAACGCAGTCGAACACATCATGAACCTCTCGCGCATCGTCGAGCACTGGGCCGGCATGGCGCCCGCCAAATGCGCGATCCATTTTCACGGCGAGGACATTTCCTGGGCAGCGCTGTGGCAACGCATTGAGGCCGCCACCGTCACACTTGCGCAGCGCTTCGCCGTGCAGCCCGGCGAGCGCATCGCTTATCTTGGACTGAATCATCCGGACTTCATCGTTTTCCTCATGGCGCTTGCGCGCCTCGGGGCGATTGCCGTGCCGCTCAACATGCGCCTCGCACCGGCTGAACTCGCGGCGATTCTGGAACATGCTGGCGCACGGCTGTTGCTGTGTGATGAAGCGATGTGCGGCGCAGGCGCAGCGGCAGCAAGCAGGGCAAACGTGGCGATGGAATCGGCCTCAGCGCTCGCCGCGCCCGTGCAGGAAGATAGCGCCAAGAACCGCTCCCACCAAGACTTTCCGGGAAATGATGACAGCCCCGTATTGCTGGTCTACACCTCAGGCACTACCGGCAAGCCCAAGGGTGCGTTGCACACGCAAGCCAATCTGCTGTGGAACATCCAGTCGGCGATTGCCTCGCAAGACATCAGCGTGCACGACCATCTGCTCAATGCGCTGCCGATGTTTCATGTCGGCGGGCTGTGCATTCAGTTGCTGCCGGTGCTCGCTGCGGGCGGCACCGTCACCTTGCATGCGCGTTTTGACGCGGCGACATGGATCAGTGATGTCGCTGCGCGCCGCCCCTCACTTTCTCTGCTGGTACCAGCGACCCTGAAAGCCATTCTCGATCACCCGTTGTGGCCTACCGCCAACCTGTCGAGCCTGCGTTTCATCAACACTGGTTCATCAACTGTGCCGCGCTCAATGATCGACGCGGTGCATGCACGCGGCGTGCCGGTGAGCCAGGTGTATGGCGCGACCGAGACCGGGCCGGTATCGATCGTGCTGCGCCCCGAGCACGCGGTGGCGCACGCGGGCAGCACCGGCAAACCTGCCCTGCATGTCGAGGTGCGTCTGGTCAGGCCCGATGGCACCGATGCCGCCACCGGTGAGACCGCCGAGATCTGGGTGCGCGGCAAGAATGTGGTGGCCGGTTACTGGAACGACGTGCACAACCCGGCGTTTGCCGATGGCTGGTTCCGCTCGGGGGATCTGGCGTACCGCGATGCAGCCGGCTTCTACTGGGTAGTGGGCCGCTCCAAAGACATGATTATTTCCGGTGGTGAAAACATTTATCCAGCCGAGCTGGAGAACGTGCTGGCGGACTGCGCACAGATACTGGAAGCGGCGGTGATCGGCCAGGAAGACGCCCAGTGGGGCGAAGTGGCTGTCGCCGTGATCGTCAAGAAGCCGGACGCCGCGCTCGATGACGTTGGCGTCAAACAATTGTTCGAAGGGC
>JANNCZ010000038.1:0-16426 GCA_031387185.1 Burkholderiales bacterium | reverse complement strand
CCGCCGCTGTCGCTTGTCTGAATTTGCCATCCAGATATCATGCCAAATTCTGGCGGCTAAGGAAACCCCGAAAACCCAGTGTCCATGCGGTTCTTGGGCAATTTAGGCCGCTAATTTACCCACTCGATTCCGTGAAGAGCCATTTTTCTTTGGTCTGCTCCGGACGCGTGGTGTTCAGGTAGTCCCAGTCACCCTCACGCACAAGGTCCTGGAAGGCGCTTAAATTGTAGAGGGGCATAAGGTAGCACACTTCACCATAATGGTGAATATAAAGAATTCGGATTTACCGGCAATTTGACCGTTGCCGCCACGCGTGGGACAGCGGAAGATGGCTTTCGCTTTGAAAGATACTATATTTGAATATAGTAATGCAAGAAATACAAATTGTTGACATATTGAACTCGTCACAAGTAAAAACAAGCCATTTTGTGCAAGATTTGGCGCATCACTTTCACCCCGATCAGCGCAACTTCAGCGGCAAGTGCGACGATTTCTTCACCTCTTTGAGCGAGAAGCTGGTCTGCGTATCCTTCACGCCCGGCAGCGCCATCAGGGTGTTGAGCGCGAATCTGGAAAAGCTCTCAAGCGACTCGGTCATTACCATCAGCATGAACGCCCCTTCGCCGGAGATCACGTGGCACGAGACGATTTCGGGCAGGTCGGCAATCGCGTCTTCAAAACGGCGCTCCATCGCCGGCGTGTGGCGCTCGATATCGACGCGCACGAAGGCGGTGACACCGAGGCCGAGCGCGCGGTGGTTGAGCACTGCCTGATAGCCTTCGATCACACCCGCTTCTTCGAGGCGCTTCAAGCGCCGCCAGCAGGGTGATAGCGAGAGGCCCGCCTTCTCCGCCAGATCGGCATTGGTGAGCCGCCCGTTGCGTTGCAGGGCGTCGAGAATTTTGAGATCGGTGCGGTCAAGTTCGATGTCAGACGGCGTGGACGGCGTGCGCGACATGTTTTTTCCTTAAAAGGCGGTTGGTGCAACGCAAAATGTATCGCAAATGGCCCTGTTGACGCAAAATGGGGAAAAGTTTTCCCGGCCGCCTTGTCTATACTTCCCGCTGCACGCACTCACCGGAACCCGCCATGAACGCGCCTGTTGATCCCAAACTGCTCGAATCGATTTCCCTCGACGACAAATACACGCTGGAGAATGGCGCGGCCTTCATGACCGGCACCCAGGCGCTGGTGCGCCTGCCGATGCTGCAGCGTCAGGCCGATGCCAAGCGCGGCAAAAACACGGCGGGCTTCATCTCCGGGTATCGCGGCTCACCCTTGGGCGGTTACGACCTATCGCTCGCCAAGGCGAAGAAACACTTGAAGGAACATCACATCGTGTTCCAGCCCGGTGTGAATGAAGATCTCGCCGCTACCTCGATCTGGGGTACCCAGCAAGTCAACCTGTTTGCCGGCGCGCGTTACGACGGTGTGTTCGGCATTTGGTACGGCAAAGGGCCGGGCGTGGATCGTTCGGGCGATGTGTTCAAGCACGCCAACATGGCGGGTACCTCACCCTGGGGCGGCGTGCTGGCGCTGGCGGGCGATGACCACGGTGCGAAGTCGTCCACCACCGCGCATCAGTCCGAGCAAATTCTGATTGCTTGTTCGACGCCGGTGTTTTATCCGGCCAGCGTGCAGGACATTCTCGACTACGGCCTGCACGGTTTCGCGATGTCGCGCTATGCGTCGCTGTGGAGCGGCATCAAGTGCGTAACCGATATTGTTGAATCGGGCGCGACCGTGGAGTTGGGCGCCGGGCGCATCGCGCCGGTGATCCCCACCGATTTTGTGCTGCCGCCCGATGGCCTGTCGATCCGCTTCAACTACATCGATTTCATCGGTGAAGAAGCGCGCTTGCTCAATTTCAAGCTGCCCGCCGTCAAAGCCTATGTGCGCGCGAACAAACTCAATCAAGTGCTGTGGCGCGAGGGCGCGGGTGTGAGACCGAAGCTCGGTATCGCCTCGGCGGGCAAGGCCTACGCTGATACGCGACAGGCTCTCGCTGACCTCGGCATTGACCAGAAGATGGCGGCAGACCTTGGCATCCGCCTCTACAAAATCGCCGTGACCTGGCCGCTGGAAGAAACCGGTGTGCGTGACTTCGCACAAGGGCTTGACGAAATTTTTGTGGTGGAAGAGAAGCGCGCGCTGATCGAGTCGCAGACCAAGGAAATTTTGTTCGGTGCCGCCAATGTGCCGCGTGTCACCGGCAAGACCGATGGCATGGGCCAAGCGCTGCTGCCAATGCATGGCGAGTTGACGCCATCGATCATCGCGCGCGCACTAGCCGCGCGGCTGAAACCCCTGGTAGGAGCCGACTTGGCGGGAGATCAAGTGCGCGCACGCATCGACGCGCGTATCGCCTTTCTCGATGCCAAGGAAGGCGCGCTTGCCAAGACCTTGCCGATTGCCGTACGCACGCCCTACTTCTGCTCGGGTTGCCCGCACAACACCTCGACCAAAGTGCCGGAGGGTTCGCGCGCCCTGGCCGGCATCGGCTGCCACTACATGGTGCAGTGGATGGATCGCGAGACCTCGACCTTCACCCATATGGGCGCCGAGGGCGTCACCTGGACCGGCGCCGCCCACTTCACCGACGAGAAGCACGTGTTCGTCAACCTTGGTGACGGCACCTACTTTCACTCGGGCCTGCTGGCGATTCGCGCGGCGGTATCGTCAAAAGTGAATGCGACCTACAAGATACTGTTTAACGACGCGGTGGCGATGACCGGCGGCCAGCCCCACGACGGCCCGCTCAACCCCTGGCTGATTTCGCAACAACTCCACGCCGAAGGCGTCACGCCGATCATGGTGGTGACGGACGAACCGGAGAAATACCCGGCGAATACCGCTTGGGCACCCGGCGTAACGGTGCATCATCGCGACCAGCTCGATGCGGTGCAAAAGCAGTTGCGTGAACTGCCCGGCATCTCGGCAGTGATTTACGACCAGACCTGCGCGTCCGAGAAGCGCCGCCGCCGCAAGATTGGCCAGTTCCCCGATCCGGCCAAACGCGCCTTCATCAACGACGCCGTGTGCGAAGGCTGTGGCGATTGCTCGGTGAAGTCGAATTGCATTTCGGTCGAACCGCTCGAAACCGAATTGGGCCGCAAGCGCAAGATCAACCAATCGGCGTGCAACAAGGATTACTCCTGCGTCAATGGTTTTTGCCCAAGCTTTGTGACGGTGGAAGGCGGCACCTTGAAAAAGCCTGCCAAGGCGGGGGCGATGGGCGCGGCTGGAGGTGCGGCAGCGGGCTCTGCGTCGGGCGCTGTGACGAGCACATCCGGCATCACCGCCAGTGCAAAAGCGAGCGCGGATGCTACGGCGTTGCCGGATTTCCCCGCACCAATGATCCCCGCCGTCACCCAGCCCTTCAACATGCTGGTGACCGGCATCGGCGGCACCGGCGTCATCACCATCGGCCAGATCGTCGCGGTGGCTGCGCATCTCGAAGGCAAGAGTGCGCAGGTGCTCGACATGTCGGGCCTCGCGCAAAAAGGCGGTCAGGTGACCAGCCACATCCAGATCGCGGCGCGCAATGAAGACCTGCACGCCACGCGCGTTGGCACTGCAGCGGCCGACCTCGTGATTGGTGCCGACCTGGTAGTCACCGCCGGCAAGGATGTGTTGACCCGCATCGGCGCGGGGCGCACGCACGTGCTGGTCAACAGCACACTCGCACCGACGGCGGCGTTTGTCAAAGACCCGAACTGGAAGCTGCCCGCTGATGCACTTGAGCACGCGCTCGCCGACGCAGTCGGCACAGGCCCGGCAGCAGGTACAGGCGTCACCACCATCGACCAAGGCGCCGCAGGCAAACCCGCGCTCAATCTGGTGGCGGCCAACCGTCTCGCTACCGCTCTGATGGGTGACGCGATTGCGACCAACATGTTCCTGCTCGGCTACGCGTTCCAGCAGGGTCTGGTGCCGGTGGGTGAAGCCGCCTTGATGCGCGCGATTGAACTCAATGGCGTGTCGATCGACTTCAACAAAAAAGCCTTTGGCTGGGGCCGCTATGCCGCCGTCGACACGGCTGCCGTGGAGCGCATTGCCACGCCGGCGCAGGTGATCACGATCACGCCGCGCAGTCAGCCTGCCGGCTTGTCACGCAACGTCGATGAGGTCATCGCGCGCCGCGTGACATTTCTCACCGCGTATCAGGACGCTGCGTATGCCAAGCGCTACAGCGATGTTGTCGATCAAGTGCGGCAGGCCGAGGCCGCCAAAATTGGCGGCACGAAATTGACCGAAGCGGTTGCGCGCTACTTCTACAAGCTGATGGCCTACAAGGATGAATACGAAGTGGCACGGCTTTATACCGACCCGGCCTTCATGGACAAAATCCGCGCGCAGTTCGAAGGAGACTACCAATTGCGTTTTCACCTTGCGCCACCGCTGTTGGCCTCACGCAATGACAAGGGTGAACTGGTCAAGAAGCCCTATGGCGCGTGGATGATGAAAGCCTTTGGCGTGCTCGCGAAGCTCAAAGGGGTGCGCGGCACCGCGCTTGATATCTTTGGCTACAGCGAAGAGCGCCGCAGCGAGCGCGCATCGATCAGCGCGTATCAGGAGACGGTGTCGGGCCTGCTGGCGACGCTGTCCAAGGACAACATCGAGACAGCGATTGCGATTGCCTCGGTGCCCGAAGAGATTCGCGGCTATGGGCATGTGAAAGAGCGCCACCTCGCCGCCGCGCGTGCGCATGAGCAAAAGTTGCTTGCGCAGTATCGTGCCGGGCCGTTGCCGCGCGCAGCGGCAGCCTAGGCTGCGCTGGAGGGTGAAGTCGTGAAGAGCCGCTCCAGGAGCGGTTCTTGGCGGCATAGCATTGTGGGCAGTATGGCTTGCCTGAGTGGCTTGGGCCGCCTCAATCGCGCAGGCAGTGCTGTCAGCGGCTTGTGGGACGCGCCTTCAATTCATGGCTGAGCTTGAGATCGCGGCGCGCGTGGGTGTCCACCGGATAAAGCGGTGCAGTGCTTGTGGCTGGCTGTGGGACTGCGGCCTTGGTAGCAGGTGTGGCAGCAGGCAGGGCCGACGGCGCTAGCGGCACATCCGGTGGCGGTTGCAACACGCGCGGAATGAAATAGACGGCAGCCAACAGCGCCGCCAATGCGGCGGGTACCCCATAGCGTGCCCAGCGGCGTTCTGCTGGTGCGGTGCGGCCCGGCTTGCGCTCAAGTGTTTGCTTGAGTTCCATGCGTGCGGTGGTTTCGTCAGCGCGTTCCAGCGCGAGCCGGTTGCGCGCAGCGGCAGCGTCGTGGGTGGCGTGATCAATTTCGCGGCGCAGGCGTTCAAGTTCAGCCAAGGCAGCTTGACGGGTAGACTCAGTCTCGGCGATCTGCGCAGCGTCAGACGCGGCGATCCGGGCGGCTTCGGCGGCGCGTGCCTTGGCAGCCTCCAGTTCCTTTTCGATGCCCGCTGCGGCAGCTTGCTCGTGATTGAGTGCGTCGAGTGCGGCAGCACCGCGCGCGCGTTCTGCCTCGACGCGCGCGTTGGCTTCCTGCAGCGCGGCTTCGGCTTCGATCAGGCTGGCAGCAACTGACTGCAACGCCGCTTCCGTTTCGGTGTTTCGCTCTTGCAATGATTGCTGGCGCGAGCGCTGCTCCGCCAGCAGCGCTTCTTCGCGCTGTTTGAGCGCGTCGAGTGCCGCTTCGGCAATGCTGTTGGCGGATTGTTGGGCGGCGGTGGCAGTATCGACTTCACGCGCGTGTGCGGCGGCCTGCTTGGCAACCACTGCGGCAACTTCAGCGGCGGCATCGCGTGCTGCGTCGATGGCAGATGTGTCTGGCGGTGCGGATGCGATGCGTTCAGCCTGTGCGATGGCCTGCTGCCGCGTTGCTTCGGCGGCTTGCACGCGCAGCACTGCCTCGGCTGCGGCACGTTCGGCCGCTTCGGCTGCGGCGCTACGCTCTGCCAGCAACGCATCGTGCGCGCGCGCCGCCGCCGCTGCTGTAGTTGCTGCTGTGATTTCAGCTGCTTTGGCTGCCGCTGCCGTCGCTGCCGCCGTCGCAGCCAATTGCGCGCGCAGCGCAGCTTCGGCCAGCCGCGCGCGGGCGAAATCATCTTCGAGTGCGCGCCGCTCTGACGCCGACAACTGCAGCAGGGTGTCAAGATGGGCGCTCTCCTCCTGCTCGAGCGTGGCGCGCCGTGTGAGCCCTGCCGCCGCGTCGCACGCGGCTTGCCAGTTCGCGTGCGCCGCCTCGCCGGCTGCTGTCGCGGCAGCTGCTTGCGCGAGCAGGCTGTCGCGTTCTTCTTGTGCGGCACGCAAGGCATGGCCGGCGCCGGCACGCTCGTTCATGGCGCGTTGGGTGGCTGCTGCGGTTTCAGCAAGCGCCAGTTGGGCAGCGGTCAATGCCGCGCGCGCGAGTGCTGCGCGTTCGTGTTCTGCCGCTGCGGCTTGTTCGGCCTGCGCGCGCGCTGCGTCTGCAGCGCGCAATTGCTCTGCATGTGCGTCAAGCGCTGTCTGGCGCGCCGCCAACTCGCCGCTGGCATCTGCCTGCTGCTTCTCTATCGCAGCGATGGCGGCACGCTTGCCCTCCAGCGCGGCGTTGGCTGCGGCCAGACGCGCCATGCCGTCCGCGTTTTCCTGCCGCAGTGCCGCGAACTCGGTCTCGGCACGCTTGCGACCGGCACGTCCAGTTTGTACCGCACTGTGCTCACGCGCTGCCGCGCCGCGCTCGCGCGCCGCGTTTTCTTCCAATGTCCGGCGCTCTGCGCGCAGGGAGTCAAACTGGCGTAGTGTCTGGTCGCGTTCGTCGATAGCGGCGCGCATGTCGCGCGCGAGCGCCGCGTTTTGTTCCGCTGCGGCAGCAAGCTGTGCTTCGCGCTGGCGCCGTGCGCTATCGACCAGACTGGCGCGTTCGGTGATTTCCTTGAGAGTGCGCTCACCGGCATCGGCTGCGGTTTGCTGTTCTGTCTTGCGCCCGATCAACGTGTCAATCTGGCGCGCCATATCGTCGAGGGCGCGCTGTTCTGCCAGCACTTGCTTTTGAAGTTCGGCGCGCCGCGCATCGGCCTCAATGCGGCGCGTATCCGCTTCGGCACGGCGTGCCTTGACCTCATTGAGGGCTTGCTCGGCGCCAGCGAGCGCCTCTCGCTCACGCCGGATGCCGGCATCAAACCCTGACAAGGTAGTGAGAACGGCAGCCAGTTCTGTTTTCAGCGCATTGGCCTTGATTTCGTGAGCGTTCAGCGCGCCGCGATCAAAGTCGATGCGCAGGCGCGCGGCCGCACTGTCGCGCGCAATCTGCTCCGCTTCCTTAAGGGCCATCTCCAAGGCGCCCTTGGCGTGTTGCTTGACCTGTGCTGCCTGTGTCAGCTCCTGCTCCGCCTGCGCACGCTCGGTGCGCACGGCGACGAGGGCACTGCGCATCGTATCGAGTGCGGCGCGTTGGCGGCGCAGGCCTGATTCGAGCGCGGCTGACTGTGTTTGCGCCTCGGTCAGCCGGGCTTGGTGATCAGCCGCCTGTGCTTGATGCGCGGCAAGCGCAGTGCGGCTGGCCTCGACCTGACCCAGTGCCACCGCAGTGCCGCGGGCTGCGGCAGCGGCTTCAGCCCGCGCGGCAGTGAGTGAGGCGAGCGCACGCTCTTGCTCCAACTTGGCCGCAGCCAGTTCCTGTTGCTGTTGCGTGACTTCGGCGCGCACCTTGCTGATGTCTTCGCGCGCGGCGGTTAGCGCGGCGCGCTCGCGCTTGAGGTCTCCCTCCAGCGAGGCGACTTGTGCGAGCGCATCGGCCAAGGCTATTTTTGCCGCGCCCAGGGCTGGCGCGTGAGTCTCTTGTGCGGCCCGCGCTTCCTGCAGGCGCGTGCTGATGTCATTGTGTTCGGCGTTGGCGCGTGCGAGATCGATCAGCGTGGCATCGGTTTGGGCCCGCAGGATTTGCAGATCCTGCTTTTTGCGGTTGTGCTCGGCGGCGATTTCGGTCAGTCGCTGGTCAAGCTCTGAGTGCCCGGTGCGCGCGTCAGCAAGTTGGCGTTCCAGACTGGCGTGCTGTGATTTTTCGCGCTCGACATCCTGCGCAACCCGTTGCTGCTCTTGCATGGCCCTGGCCAGTTCGCTCTCAGCCAGCACCAGCTTTTGCTCTTCGTTGCGTGCGCGTTGCTCGGTGGCGAGACGTGCGCGCACCGCTTCTTCCAGCTTTTTGGCTGCTGCCGTGACCTTGGCCCGTTCCGCACCGATTGCCGCTTCGGTTTGCTGCAGCTCGCCAGCCTCCGGTGCGGTGGGAAAGGAGAGGCTGAGACCACCCAACCCAGAGGGCGCGCCGGGTTGGTAGCTCTGGGCAAGCACTTGCAGACTTTGTGTGACGCCCAGCGCGGAAAGATCCGCTGCTGACGCAGGGGAAGCTGGCGCAGGCGCCGCAGCGGCGGGTGGTGCCAGTGCTGCAGCGGCTGTTGCAGCGAGGGCGGCTGCGTGTGCCGCCTGCGCGGCATCGCGCTCGCGTTCGGCTGCGCGCAGCGCCTCTGTGAGACGCGCACCTTCGGTCTCGGCCTTGAGCTTGTCCACCACCCACCGGTCGCGCTGCTGTTCGGCGTCGCGCTTTGCTGTCCTGATGTCGTCAAGCTCAGCCTGTGCAGCACGCAGGTCAGTGGCCAGGCGGTCGCGCTCCACTTCCGCTGCGCGTACGGTGGCGGCCAGTTGTTCTTGCACCGGACCTGATTGTGCGTGCATTGCTGTGAGCTGCGCATGCTCGCGTTCAAGCTGGCGCTTCGCGTCTTCGATCCCTGCGCGTTCGCGTTCGGCTGCCTGCGCGGCCTCGGCCAACTGGCTGCGCTCGCGCTCAATCTGTTCACGTTGAGCGCTCACCTCACGCAGACGCGTTTCAAGTTCAGCCACTTGGCCGGTCGCGCGGCGCAGTTCGGCCGCCTGCACCTGGCGGTCGAGGGGCATGGGCGCTACTGCCGTGATGGGCATTCCCGCAGTGGCGGGTACTGCGGCTGCCACTGTTGACGTGACGACCGGCGCCGAGCCAGCAGTTTGAATGCGGCGTTCGGTTTCTGCCAGTTTGGCGCGCAACTGCGCGAGCTCCGTGTCGGCGCGTGTCGACGCTTCTTCTGCGGCGGCGCACTCGCTGCGGGTCTTCTCCACACGTGCTACCGCAAGATCACGCGCGCGTCGCGTCTGCGCTTCGGCCATGATGGCCGCTTTCAGTTCCCCGGCATGGATCTTTTGAAGGTTGATCGACTCGGTGCGCTTGACCTGCACCCGCGCCAGAAATTCTGCTGTCTGGCGCTTGAGTTCAATCGATAGCTCTTCGCGCGAGCTGTCGTGCGGGGCAGCGGGTGGGGATGCGGGCGGCGGCGATGACATGGTGGCAGGGCGCTGGCGCGAGCGGGCGTGTTACAGAGCGGTGTGACGCGCGCCGTGATGCCGCTCCTCAGGTCAGGACGGTGAAGTCAACGGTTTCACCGGAGCCTTCGGTGGCGCTGTGACCAAAGCGGATCTGCCCGGCGCCGCGCAGCATGATTTCTTCGCGGCGCAAGGCGATTTCGCGCTCGCCGGTGAAGGTGACGAAGGTGCCGTTGGTGCTTTGGTCGGCGAGAAAAAATTTGTCGCGGCGCTTTTCGATCCGCGCATGGTGGCGCGACGCCTTGGCATCGGCGATCACGATATCGCTGCCCGGATCGCGGCCCATACCTGCGCCGGTGCGGCCGGCATCGAGGGTGATTTCGGTGCCCTCATGGCACAGCACGATCTGGTGCGCCAGTTCGGCCTGGATCGTGCTCGCCGACAGCGCCGCCACTGTCATGGTGAGATCATCTTCCTCCTGCCAGAGCACCTCGCATACGGCGACGTCATCACTCTTGCCCTTGACCGAGACCGAGGCAATGCTGCGCGTGCGGCCGCGCAGGGAAGAGGGCATCGCGTCCACCGTGCTGCGTGAGGTCATGATTTGCATGCCGCGTGCCAGGCCCGACATGCGCGCGGCCGTGTTGACCGTGTCGCCGAACACATCGCCATTTTCCTCGATCACCGGGCCGGCATGAAAGCCGATGCGGATGCGCCGCTTGCTGCCGCTCACTACCGGCATCGAGTCGATCTTCTGCTGCATGTCGATCGCCGCGTAAAAGCCGCGCTCGGCGGTGGCGAACACGCACATCGCTTCATCGCCAATGGTTTTGACCACACGCCCGCCATGACGGCGCGTGATGATGGTGAGCGCGGCCAGCACTTCGTCGATCAATTTTTTGGCGAGGGCATCGCCCAGTGCCTCATACAGCTTGGTGCTGCCCGCCACATCGGCAAACAGCACCGCACAGTCTTGCGCAGCCGCCCCTTGTGGCAGATGCTGCGTTGGCTCTGCGGTGCGGTCGCCGTTGCGCGCCATGGTCAGTCAGCGCGAAAAGCGGTTTGCAGGCATGGTGGCAGCCAAGCGTAGCGCGTTCGGTAAAGTACGGCGGTCATCAGGCCGCAGCGCGCAGCTTGGCCTGGGCAGCCGAAGCATGCATTGACGCATAGGCCGAGTGGGCCGCTGCTTCAGCTTCACCAACTTTGACCGGATGGCCCATATCCATCAGCACCGAACCGAGCGCAGAGAGGCACAGCATGACGTTCTCCGGCTTGCACGAGTAGCCCATCAGACCGAAGCGCCAGATCTTGCCGGCCAGCGGGCCGAGACCGGCGCCGATTTCCATGTTGAATTCATTGAGCAGGGTCTTGCGCACTTCGGCTTCGCGCGCCTGGATCGATTCGGGGATGCAGATCGCGTTCATCTGTGGCAGGCGGTAGGCTTCCTTGACCAGGAACGACAGGCCCATCGCTTCCATGCCGGCCTTGAACGCGGTGTGATGGCGCATATGGCGTGCCCACGAGTTCTCCAAACCTTCTTCCTTGAGCATCAACAGCGCCTCGTGCAAGGCAAACAGGCTGTTGATCGGTGCGGTGTGATGATAGGTGCGGGTGGTGTCGCCCCAGTAGCCGAGCACGAGGTTCAAGTCCATGAACCAGCTTTGCACTTTGTTGGTGTCTTTGCGCTTTTTGACCTTGGCGATCACCGCTTCGTTATACGACACCGGCGACAGGCCCGGCACGCACGACAGACACTTTTGCGAGCCGGCGTAAATGGCGTCGATGTTCCACTCATCTGTTTTGACCGGCGTGCCGGCCAGCGACGTAACGGCATCGACGATGGTCAGCGCGCCGTATTTGTGGGCAATGGCGACCAGGGTCTTGGCATCCGACTGCGCGCCGGTCGAGGTTTCGGCGTGAACAAAGGCGACGACTTTCGTGTCGGGATTTTTCTTCAGCGCGTCTTCAAGTTTCTGCGGGTCGCACGGCTCGCCCCAGGTGTCTTCGACCACCACGGCCACGCCGCCGCAACGCTGCACGTTTTCCACCATGCGGCCACCGAACACGCCGTTTTTCATCACGATGACTTTGTCGCCGGGCTCGACCATGTTGACAAAGCACGACTCCATGCCGACCGAGCCGGGGCCGGACAACGGAAAGGTGAGCTGGTTGTTGGTCTGGTAGGCGTAGCGCAGCAATTGCTTCAACTCATCCATCATGTCGACAAAGATCGGGTCGAGATAGCCGATCGAGGGCAGGCTGGAGGCGGCCAGCACGCGCGGATTGATTTCCGACGGGCCGGGGCCGAGCAGGGTGCGTTGCGGCGGGTGGAAGGAGCTGATTTTTTTGGAGGGGGCGAAAGAGGAAGAGATCATGGAGTTCACCTGAGTGTTCGTAGAAAAGACGTGTAAAAAGTCGGGCAATACGGGGCGACAGAAGCTGCGTGGGTAGCGCCGGTGCGACGGCGGGCGCCGCCCCTTGTCCTAACTGCTCCAACTTTTGTTTTAGAAACAAGCATTTAACCTAGAATTTTATCATAAAGACCAATTTTTCAGCCATTTTCCCGAGCGAAACCGCACCGCTTGGGTGCTGGAAGCCGGCTGGCGACCTTGACGAAAAGCTTCGCCGTGCAAGCGGCAACACGTCGGCGAAAATGGCATGAGAGGCGTTGTGCTAATCTCGAAGCGGATGATAGCAATGCGCCTCCCCTCTGCTGCAACCCTCGCCACCCTCTCCGCACTGTTTTGCGCGGGTGCGTTGATGCTGCCTCCCGCCATCGCGCAAAAGCGCGCCGAGCTTGGCCACGAAGACGCCTTTCTGGCTGCGCGCGACGCGGTCAAGCTTGGCCAGCGCGAAAAACTGATTGCGATGAGCGAGCGCTTCAAAGGCCACGCGCTGGAAATGTATGGGCCGTACTGGCAATCGTTGCAACTCAAAGGCGATGCGGCCGAAGCCGCACAAACCACGTTTCTCGCGCAGTACGACAAGAGCTATCTGGCTGAGCGCGTGCGTATCGACTTGGTCAAAGCGCTGGCGCGGCGGGACGCATGGGACGCGTTCGACACCGAGCGTGCCAAGATCACCGCTGACGATCTCGACGTCAATTGCCTCACGCTCTTGCGCCGCCATCAAAAGAAGGACGAAGCCGCCGCGCGCGAGGCCCTCGCGCTGTGGCTCACGCCGCGCGAACTGCCCGATGCCTGCGTGACGATGAGCGAAGCAATGCTCGCCGACAGCCGCATCCTCGACCGCCATGTGTGGGAGCGCGTGCGCACCCTGGTCGATGCCAATCTGCCCAATGCCGCACGCCGTGCCGCCGAGTATTTGCCCGACAACCAGGCGATGGATCACAAACAGTTTGACGCAGCGTACAACCGCCCCGATGCATTCCTCAAAAAAGGCATCGATGGCCGCACCCGCGCGCAGCGCGAGCTGGTGCTGATCGCCATCGGGCGCTGGGCGCGCACTGACTCGGCCGAAGCGGCTGCGTTCTGGGCGAAGCACGGCAAGAAGCCC
The DNA here is from genome assembly GCA_031387185.1 of Burkholderiales bacterium. Classification (GTDB taxonomy): domain Bacteria; phylum Pseudomonadota; class Gammaproteobacteria; order Burkholderiales; family JAEUOS01; genus CANJDH01. The sequence continues at coordinate 3,621 of JANNCZ010000038.1, read as the reverse complement.
TTTAACGAAACCGAGCGCCAATGGGGCTGGGCGCAGATCGGCTATCAGGCGTCGCGCAAGTTGATGAATGAGGCGGGCGAATGGTTTCGCGAGGCCGAAGACATCCAGCTCTCCGACGAATATCTGCAATGGATGGTGCGCGCTGCCCTGCGTGCGCGCGACTGGAAGCTGGTGCTGCGCGCGGTCAAGGACATGACCCCGGCCACGCGCCGCGATCCGGCCTGGACCTACTGGCAGGGCCGCGCGCTGCGCGAAGAAGGCAAACCGGAAGACGCCAAAGCGCTGTTCGACACCATTGCCGCCGACTTCAGTTTTTACGGCCAGCTCGCGGCTGAAGAACTCGGCCGCCCGACGGTGATTCCGCCAGTGGGCTTCAAACCGGCCATTGCCGATCTCAACACGATTGCGGCAACCCCCGGACTGCAGCGCGCCCTCGTCATGTACCGCCTCGGCATGCGCACGGAAGCCACACGCGAATGGGTCTGGACCATTCGCGGCATGGACGACAAACAATTGATCGCTGCCGCCACCCTGGCTCGCCAAAACGACTTACCCGATCGCGCGATCAACACGGCCGACAAGACGGCGGCGTTGCACGATTTCAACTTGCGCTTCCTGAGCCCTCACGCGGATCAGGTACGCCCCAAGGCGAAAGAACTCGGCCTCGACGACGCCTGGGTTTACGGCCTGATGCGCCAGGAAAGCCGCTTCATGACCAACGCCAAGTCGGTAGTCGGCGCCTCGGGCCTGATGCAGCTGATGCCCGCCACCGCGCGCTGGGTCGCGAAAAAAGTGGGCATCAAGGACTATCAACACGGCCAGGTCAATGACCTCGACACCAACATTACGCTCGGCACCAACTATCTCAAGATCGTGCAGGACGAGTTGTACAACCACCCGGTGCTCGCCTCAGCCGCCTACAACGCCGGCCCCGGCCGCCCGCGCCGCTGGCGTGATATCAAGCCGATGGAGGCAGCCATATTTGCCGAGTCGATCCCCTTCAACGAAACGCGCGATTACGTCAAGAAGGTGATGAGCAACGCCACCTACTACTCGGCGCTGTTTACCGGCAAGCCGCAGTCCTTGAAAGAGCGCCTCACGATGATTCCGCCACGGCGTGGCGATGAGAAGGTGAGCGAAACGCCGTAGCGAGCATGCGGTGATGCCGGCTGTTCCCCGCGCGGCGCGGGTGATGATTGACTGAAGAGCCGCTCCCACCAAGGGTTTTAGGCGCATGACCAATCTGCGCGCGTCCCGGCCTGTAACGCGGATTTGCCGCAGCTAAAATGACGCTGTTCAAGCTCACGCAGCAGGGTTCCCCATGACGTCACACACCATCCTCCTCATCGGCGGCAGCGGCTTCATCGGCGCCGCCATCGCCGCCAAACTCTGCGCACAGGGCAGGCGCGTGATCGTGCCGGCGCGCAACCGCGAGCGCGCCAAGCACCTGATCCTGTTGCCGACTGCTGAAGTGATTGAGGCCGATGTGAATCAGCCCGAGACCCTGTCCGCCTTGATGAAGGGGGTTGATGCGGTGATCAATCTCGTTGGCGTGCTGCATAGCGATACCGGCACACCCTACGGCCGGCGTTTCAAGGCGGCGCATGTGGATCTGGCACGCAATGTGGGAGAGGCCTGTGTGGTGGCTGGCGTGCCGCGCCTGCTGCACATGAGCTCGATGTGTGCGGATGCCAGTGGCCCATCAATGTATCTGCGCTCCAAGGCCGCTGGCGAAGCCGCCGTGCGCGATGCGGCCAAAGGGGTGGCGCTGACCATCATGCGTACCTCAGTGGTCTTCGGGCGCAATGACAAGTTCATCAACCTGTTCGCATGGATGCAAAAGTTCGCGCCCTTCGTGCTGCTCGGCAGGTCTGCGGCGAAGTTGCAGCCAGTGTGGGTCGAAGATGTCGCGCAGGCGTTTGTGAATGCCCTCGACGAGCCGCGCACCTTTGGCCACACGTACGAGATTGCCGGGCCGAAGGTCTACACGCTCAAGCAATTGGTCGAATACGCTGGTGCGGTGAGCGGCCATGCGCGCAAGGTGATTGATTTGCCCGATGGGCTGGCCTATCTGCAAGCGTGGTCGATGGAGTTCGCGCCGATCAAAATGCTGTCGCGCGACAATCTCGATTCGACCAAGGTCGATAACGTCATGCAGGGGCAGGTCGCGGCGGAACTCCGGGTGACGCCAGCGGCGATGGAGGCGGTGGTGCCGGCCTATCTGTCAGGCAAGTCGCCCAAAGAGCGCTACACGCAGTTTCGTGATCACGCGCGGCGCTAGACGAGACAAAAAGCGCGTCATGCTCAAGCTTGTCATCGGCAACAAAAATTATTCGTCCTGGTCGATGCGCCCGTGGGTGCTGATGACGCAGGCCGGCATTGCGTTTGAAGAAGTGCAGCTCTGGCTCGGCGCGCCGGACACTGCCGCCAGCATCGCGCGCTACTCGCCTTCGGGCACGGTGCCGGTGCTGATCGACACGGACGGCGCGCGCGAACTCACGGTGTGGGACACCTTGGCGATTGCCGAATATCTGGCCGAAAAATTCCCGGAGAAAAAGCTTTGGCCGGCCGAAACAGCACTGCGCGCACGTGCGCGCTCGGTCTCGGCCGAAATGCATTCGAGCTTCACGGCACTGCGTACCCACATGCCGATGAACATTCGCAACCGTTACCCCGGCAAAGGCATGACGCCCGAGGTCGCGGTGGATATCGCGCGTTTGCAGGTGCTGTGGAGCGAGTGCCTTGAGGTGTCGGGCGGGGCGTTTCTGTTTGGCGAGTTCTGCATTGCCGATGCGATGTTTGCGCCGGTGATCTTCCGCCTGCAAACCTATGCGGTGACGATGCAGGGCAAGGCGGCGGCCTATGTGCAGCAGATGCTCGCTGCACCCGCGCTGATCAAGCTCGCGCAACTGGCGGCGGCGGAGGGCCACGCCACGCCGCGCTACGACGACAAGTACGCGTGAACATCTATCGCGTCGGTGGCTCGGTTCGCGACGAGTTGCTCGGCCTCGCGGTCACCGACCGCGACTACGTCGTGGTGGGCGCCACGCCAGAAGTCTTGGTAAGGTGGGGGCTCGACCAAGGTCTCGGGGCTTTCCGCCAGGTCGGCAAAGACTTCCCGGTGTTTCTGCATCCGGTCACGCAAGAGGAATACGCGCTTGCGCGCACTGAGCGCAAGACTGCGCCGGGCTACAAGGGCTTCGCCTTTCACGCCGCGCCCGATGTCACGCTGGAGCAAGACCTCGCGCGCCGCGACTTCACCGTCAACGCGATGGCGGTGGATGACGCCGGCCAATTGATCGATCCCTATCACGGTGCGGACGATCTCAAGGCCAAACTGTTGCGCCACGTTGGCCCGGCGTTTGCCGAAGACCCGGTGCGCATCCTGCGCGGTGCGCGCTTCGTGGCGCGCTTCGGGTTTGCGATTGCCCCCGAGACCTTGGCCCTGATGCGGGCGATGACGGCGAGTGGCGAGGTCGATGCGCTGGTGCCGGAGCGCGTGTGGCAGGAGCTGGCGCGTGGATTGATGGAGGCACGTCCGGTCGAGATGTTGCGTGTACACGATGACTGCGGTGCGTTCGCCAAGGTGTTGCCGGAGCTGGTGCCCTTTGATCCCGGTGC
>JANNCZ010000007.1:0-2618 GCA_031387185.1 Burkholderiales bacterium | reverse complement strand
CCGGCAGGCGCCGCGCCTCGAACTCGCGCATCAGGCGCCAGAAGCCGGCGCGCGAGCCGTATTCGTAAATCGTCTCCATCGACAGGTGACGGTTCGGAAACGCTTGCGCACCAATGATCTCCGAGAGAAACGTCTCGGAGGCGGCGTCGCCATGCAGCACACTGTTCTCGCCGCCTTCCTCATAATTGAGGACGAGCTGCAAGGCAATGCGCGCGCCCTTCGGCCAAGCCGCATGCGGCGGCTGTTTGCCGTAGCCGCGCAGGTCGCGCGGGTAAGCGGGGGTGGGGTGAGTGGTCATGGCGAAAGTGTCAAACGGATGGTGAAAATTGTATACAATAATGAAATTAATGTATACAAAATGTTGATGCCATGAACCCGATGAAGAGTCAAATCAGCGGCGGCGAGTGTAGCGTATGAGCGCAAACGAATCTGCCCCAAGCACGGGCGGTGCGCACGCTGCCCTCAGTGCTTTGCTCGCGCAATGGCGCGCAGAGCAAACCGCGTTTCTCGCCGAATTGGTCAAGACGCCATCGGACAACCCGCCCGGCGACTGCGCGCCGCACGCGCAGCGTGCCGCCAGTTTGCTCGAAGGCCTGGGCTTCATGGTCGAGCGCCATGTGGTACCCGCCGAAGTGGTCGCGGCGCAGGGCATGCAAAGCGCGGTCAATCTGGTGATTCGGCAGCGCTTCGGCGCGGGCAGCGGGCCGGTGATCGCGCTCAATGCGCACGGCGACGTGGTGCCACCGGGCGAGGGCTGGAGCACGGATCCCTATGGGGCCGAAATACGCGATGGCTGGATGTACGGGCGCGGCGCGGCGGTCTCGAAATCCGATTTCGCCACCTACGCCTATGCGCTGCGCGCGCTCAAGGAATCGAAGCAGCCGCTCAATGGCACGGTCGAACTGCACTTCACCTACGACGAAGAAACCGGTGGTGCCATCGGCCCGGAGTGGCTGCTGGCGCAAGGCATTTCCAAACCGGACTACGCCATTTCTGCGGGCTTTTCCTACGGCATCACCACGGCGCACAACGGCTGCCTGCATTTGCAAGTCGAGTGCCTGGGCAAGAGCGCACATGCCGCGCGGCCCGACACCGGTTACGACGCCCTGCATGCGGCGACCGACATTTTGTCGGCCCTGTACACCCTGCGCAAAGGCTACGCCAAGGTGCGCTCAACGGTGCCGGGCATTGACCACCCGACCCTCACTGTCGGCCTGATCGAAGGTGGCATCAACACCAACGTGGTGCCCGACAAGGTCACGTTCCGTCTTGACCGGCGCATCATCCCTGACGAAGACGCGGACAAGGTCGAGCGCGACCTGATCGAGTTCATCCGCAGTGCCGCAGAGACGCACCCGACGATTCGCGTCAACACGCGGCGCATTATCCTCGCCCGGCCCTTTGTGCCATTGCCGGGGCAGGAGAAGCTGGTGGCGGCGATTCAAGCCAATGCCAAACGCGTGCTCGGCGAGAACATCCAGCCGCAAGGCGTGCCGCTTTATACCGACGCACGCCACTACAGCGCGGTGGGTATTCCCACCGTGCTCTATGGTGCCGGGCCGCGCTCCATGCTCGAAGCCAACGCGCACCGTGCCGATGAGCGCATCAAGCTTGATGATGTGTTCAAGGCCACTGAAGTGATCGCCGGGGCGCTGGCCGATTTGCTTGGCGCGGCTTGATAGACTCGGGGCTCCACCACCCGACTTCCACCGCGCATGGCCAAACTCTCCACCCACATTCTCGACACCGTACACGGCGCACCCGCGGCGAATGTGCTGGTCGAACTCTTTTGCCTCGATGCCGCAGTGCCACGCCTGCTTGTCAGCACACGGACCAATGCCGATGGCCGCACTGACAAGCCGTTACTGGAAAACGAAGGCGTCAAGCGTGGGCTGTACCGCCTCGTGTTTCACATCGGCGATCACTTTCGCGCCAAGGGCCTGAAGCTGTCCGACCCCCCATTCATCGACGTAGTGCCGGTCGAATTCGGTCTCGAAGACGGTGGCAGCTACCACGTGCCCCTGGTCTGTTCGCCCTGGACGTATTCAACCTACCGGGGTTCCTGAAACAGGAGATGGCATCGCATGGAAGCGCACATCCTCGACTACCTCAATTTCGCGATTCGCTGGCTGCACATGATCGCCGGCATTGCCTGGATCGGCGCATCGCTCTATTTCGTCTGGCTCGATTCAAGCCTGCTGCCGCCGAAGGATGCGCCATCGAAAGACATCGGCATTGGTGGTGAAGTGTGGGCGCTGCACGGCGGCGGCTTTTATCGGGCGCAAAAATTTGCCGTCGCGCCCCCCGAGTTGCCGCAGCCACCGGTGCCGCTGCACTGGTTCAAGTGGGAGGCGTACACGACCTGGCTCTCTGGCTTCGCACTGCTGGTGCTGATCTACTACGTGCAGGCCGATGTTTACCTGATCGATCGCAACGTCATGGAGCTCACCCCCACCGCCGCGATTGCCGTGGGCGTGGGCCTGCTGGTGATGACCTGGATCATCTACGACCTCCTATGCCGCTCACCGCTCGGTGACAACGAGCCGGCGCTGGCGGGCGTGATGTTCGTGTTGCTTGCAGCACTGGCCTACGGCCTGACCCACATGTTCAGCGGGCGC
>JANNCZ010000006.1:0-8856 GCA_031387185.1 Burkholderiales bacterium | reverse complement strand
GAAATGCACCTCCTGCGCAATCACATTGACCGCGCCCGGTTTCGCCTCGATCATGCCGACCGTGCCCACGAGGCCGCCTTCGTCCTTGTGTTCAGTGCAATGGCGCTCGACACACAGCACCATTTCGCTCGCCGCTGCCAGCGCATCCTGGCGCTGGCCCATCGGCACTGTGCCCGCGTGGCCGGCCAGGCCGGTCACGGCAGCGCGCAGGCGCGTGGCCCCGGCGATGGCGGTGACCACGCCAACGGCACGGCCTTCGCTGAGCAGCACTGGTCCTTGTTCGATATGCGATTCGACGAAGGCGGCGACGTTTTTGCCGCGCCGGTCGATGGACTGCCAGGCATCGGGGTCGCCGCCGAAGTCGCGCAGCGCCTGCCGCATGGTGACGCCGTTGGCGTCCGCCTTGTCGAGCCAGGCGGGATCAAACGCGCCGGCCATCGCCTTGCTGCCGATCAGGGTGGCGCCGAAGCGCACTCCCTCCTCGTCGCCGAAGCCGATCACTTCGAGCGTGTAGGGCAGGCGTTTATGGCGGGCATGCAAATCACCGACGCAGGCAATGGCGGTGAGGATGCCGTACAGGCCGTCGTACTTGCCGGCATTGCGCACGCTGTCCTGGTGCGAGCCGGTGATCACCACCGGAGCGTCCGCCGCAATCAGGTGCGCGCCTGCCGCAGCGTAGCGCCCGACGATGTTGCCGAGCGCGTCGAAGCCGGCTTCCATCCCGGCGTCACGCATCAGGCCGATCAGATAATCGCCGGCGGCCTTGTGCTCTGGCGAGAGATAGGTGCGCGTGACGCGCGGCGCGTCTTCGGTGAAGCGCGCCAGGTCTTCGGCCTGCTTCATCAGTGTTGTGCCGAAGTTCATGGGATCACCGTACCACCGCTCAGTGAAAGAATGCGATTCAAGAACTCTTTCAATTCGGGACACGCGTTGGCCGATTTCAAAATGTCCTGTCCTTTGAGAATGATTGCGGCATCACGCGTTTTACTGTAATCGCGCCGGCCTCCTTGGCGAAATAGTGCCGTCAGCCGTTTGGACGGCGGGTTGTTGTGATTGACGTTTTCCGGATGGGGGCCTGGCGACGCCAAATTTCCGCCGGCAAGACGCTTTATGTCTTCCCAATACGGCAGCAGCCAAGCCTCAAAATCATGCAACGCGGCATGGGGGTAGAACTTGGGATTGTTCACCCAGGATGACATTTTGGTCTTTGCGTCGGCAGCCGTTAGAAAATCGCTGGTTCCGGTATAGACGTCCGTCAAAGCAATCACGGCATCCGCGCCAGATTCAAGCTCATTTGTCACGCGCTTTTTGAGTTTGTCTCCTTTTGGAAGACGCCCGTCATATTTGTTGACAGCTAGCTTCGGAAGAACAGCGCCCGCCGGTATTCTGCCGTGAACAAACTCGCGGAGTTTCGGGAGAAATGCGACCTCGGTTTTTCCTTCCACGAGGATCACGATTTTCATTCGCGTTCCTCAAACTTGCCCATTTGCCACAATTCGTCAAGAGCAAAATCCTGCATCCATCTTTGCAGATCGAGAGCCGCAGCGGGCTTGGCATTCGCAAATCCGTCCACGCCTATGCCGCATACGATGACTTCATCCGGCGTGAGCTGGCGGATTAGCCGTTCCGAGTGCGTGGCGACGATCAATTGTGTGCGGCGGGAGGCATCGCGCAGCAAATCAGCAAGCAGACCGAGCAGCTGCGGATGCAGGCTGATTTCCGGTTCGTCAATTAATGTGACGGCGGGCAATGACTGACTTTGCAGCAGAGTGGTCAGCCAAATGAATCGCAGCGTACCCTCGGAAAGCTGATGGGTGTAGACCGGGTCACGCAAATGTTCCTCGTGCCACGTCATCGCTATCGTACCGGCTGCCACAGGGGGAAAGCTCAGTTTCTGAAAACCGGGGAACGCCGCCCGCAATGTGTCTTCGATGGTTTCAAATTGATGAGGGTTTTGTTCGCGCAGGGAATAGAGGCAACTGAGCAGATATTCGCCGTTGGTACCCGGATGCGTGGCGGGCTGCATCGCTTGCGGCAGGCGCACCGGCGCTTGAGGACCTATGTCGAGTTGATGAAATAGTGCAACGGACACAAGACTTTGTTTGAATTTTTCCGCATCCGGAAATGTCCTGGGTACCTGACACAGGGTTGACTCCGAAAGAACGAGATCCCAACCCGCCGGCTCCAAATGCTTGGATTTGGGATTGAAAAATTTGATTGCGCCATTCTGCGAGGTGAAATGCAGAAAAGGCGGTTTGTCCGCCTTGCGGTGTTCCGACAGCCGCTCTTCAGAGATGCGGTAAGCGAGGCCGGTGGGTTCCAGGGCCAGCAAGTAACTCAATGGCTCCAGAGTATCGTCCCGTGCCAATTCCAATCCCAAGCGTATTTCACGCTTGCCGGTAATGGATGAAAGTTGTTCTGTAATCCCTCTCCAAACCGAAAATTGTTCGCGCAGCTTTCCGCCAGCAGAGGAAGACAGCAAACGGAAGGCATCAAGCAACGAGGTCTTACCCGCTCCGTTGGGGCCAACCAGCACATTGAGCGGGCCAAGCGGCAATTCCACGTTCTTGAGGCGGCGAAAGCCCTGAATATGAATTTTCGAGAAATGGGACATGGCCGCTATTCTCGCACCTGATCATCGAGCCGCCAGCGCGTGATCTTCTCGATGTTGGCGAGACAGTTTTCGAACTCGTCGGCCGCGTTGTTCTCCAGTCTCGCAGTGAAGAGTTCAATGATACCGGCGCGATCCATATACTTGACTGCGGCGATGAAAGGCCAGCCGAACTTCCCGTTGTAGGCGGCGTTGAGGCGCTGCAGGGTCGCGAGCTCTTCGGCGGAGCAATTCGTCAGGCCGGAGCGCGCCTGCTCGTTGGTGGAGTCCGCCGTCAGGGCATTGCTGACCATCGCCTTGCCGGCCAGTTCCGGGTGCGCGCGCAGCAGCGCGAGCTGCTGCAGATGCGGCGCGGCACGCATGGCCGCCGCCATCTTCGCGTGCAGGTTGGCGACATCGGTGAACGGGCGCGCATCCCAGGCGTTGTGGGCGACCCAGGGCGAGTGCTCGAAGATGCCGCCGACGCGGGCCACAAACTGGCTGCGTGAATCGCGGTTCAATTGCGCCAGCGTGATCATCAGACAGGCTCCATGCGCAGTGCCGCTTCCAGGTCCATCGCTGGCGGCGTCTTCTCGTCTTCGAGCACCAGGCTTTGCTCGACATCGGTCAGGTGTTCGTGCATCAGGCGCACCGCCAGTTTGACGTCGCGTTTTTCAATTGCCGCCATCAGCGTCAAGTGTTCTTCGAGCGATTCGGCGGCGCCGCGCGTATTTTGATAGAACAGGGTGATGAGGGAAGTGCGCGCCACCAGTTCCTCGACGATTTCGGCGAGCACCGCGTTGCCCGCCAGCCGTGCGATGACGGTGTGAAAGTCGCCGAGCAGATGATTGCGCGAATGGACATTGCCGTCGGCACTGGCGCGCTGCTGCTGGACGATGTGTTTCCTGAGCGCGGCAATGTCTTTGGCCGTGGCGCGCTCGACAAATTGCGTCATGACGGAAGCTTCAATCGTGCGCCGCGCCTCGAACACTTCGCTCGCCTCGCGCACCGAGGGCTGGGCCACGAAAGCGCCGCGCCCCGGAATCAGCGTGACCAATTTTTCAGAGGCCAGCTGGAACAGCACCTGGCGGATCTTGGTGCGCGATACGCTGAAAATCTCGCCGAGCGCTTCCTCACCCAGCTTGGCGCCGGGTGCCAGCTTGTGTGCGGCGATGGCTTCGGTGAGGCGCTCATAGATCGCGCCAGTGTCGGCCGAAGCAGGCGGAGCGCTGCTGGTGCGCGGCGGATGAGCGGCACTCCTGCGGGTGGTGCTTCGTACTGTCATGCGGCCCCCTTTGGGCAGGAAGAGGGATGCGTGGCAATCCAGTGATTGGCAATATCAATGCGCCGGCAAATCCACACCTTGTCATGGCGCTGCACGTAGTCGAGAAAGCGCTGCAAGGCGGCAAAGCGAGCCGGGCGTCCGACCAGACGGCAGTGCAGACCAATCGACAGCATCTTGGGCGCGTTCAACCCGGCCGGGTCGCCTTCCTTGTACAACACGTCAAACGCATCCTTGAGGTAATCAAAAAACTGGGTACCCGAATTGAAACCCTGCATCGCGGCGAAGCGCATGTCGTTGGTGTCGAGCGTGTAGGGCACCACCAGATGCGGCTGCGTCTTGCCGTGCGCGCTGTTTTTGACATCAACGTCAACCCAATACGGCAGGTCATCGGCATAGGAGTCGGCGTCGTAGACAAAGCCGCCGTGCTCGACCACCAGGCGGCGCGTGTTGATGCTGTCGCGCCCGGTGTACCAGCCTTGCGGCGCGGCACCGGTCATGGCGCGAAACTGTGCGACCGCTTCGATCAAATGCGCGCGCTCGGTGGCTTCGTCCATCATCTGATACGAAATCCAGCGCAGGCCGTGGCAGGCGATTTCGTGTCCGCCTTCGAGCATGGCGGCGACGGCCTCGGGGTGGCGTTGCATCGCCATCGCAATGCCAAACACGGTGACCGGAATGCGCCGCATCTCGAACTCGCGCATCAAACGCCAGAAACCGGCGCGCGAGCCGTATTCGTAAATTGTTTCCATCGACAGGTGACGATTCGGAAACGCTTGTGCACCAATGATCTCGGAGAGAAAGGTCTCGGAGGCGGCATCGCCATGCAGCACATTGTTCTCGCCACCCTCTTCATAATTGAGCACGAGCTGCAAGGCAATGCGTGCGCCATCGGGCCAGGCTGCGTGGGGCGGCTGTTTGCCGTAGCCATGCAGATCGCGCGGGTAAGTGCTGTGGTTCATGACGAAGGCGGTGTGGTGACGAAACGGAGTTTGGCGTTGCAAAACAGGTTCGTCAATGGTACCAATTCAGCGCGTTGGTGCAGGCGACAGAAAATCGAGCAAGGTGCGTGCGACTACCTTGGTCGCACGCCGCAAGTCTTCCAGAAGCAGATTTTCGTCGGCGCGCTTGGCGTTTGATTCCGGCACGCTGCGCGGCCCGGCACCGTAGAGCACGATCGGAATACCGTGCTCGCCGTAAATGCGCGCATCCGTATAAAGCGGTGTGCCACCCGCGCTGACAGGCTCGCCAAATACCGTCGCGCCGTGCCGCTTCAGGGCGGCCACCAGCTTTTCGTGGCCAGGCAACGGCCGCAGGGCGTGCGCCAGCAACAGGCGCCTGATCTCAACGCGAATGCCGGGCAATCCGCGCACGGCGCCTTCAATCATCTCGCGCACCTCCGCTTCGACCGCTACCGGGTCTTCCTCGGGAATCATGCGCCGGTCCATGCGCAACACCACCTTGCCAGGTACCACATTGGTATTGGTGCCGCCTTCGATGGTACCGACCAGCATGGTTGGGTGGTCGATACCTGGCACGGCAGAATGAATGGTCTTGAGCGTTTCGACGCGGGCATAAAGCGCGCCGAGGACGCGCGTGGCGGCGGCCAGCGCGTCATGGCCGGTGTGCGGGATGGCGCCGTGCGTGGCCTTGCCATGAACCGTGACTTCAAACTGCAGGCAGGCGTTGTGCGCGGTGACGATGTGATACGAGAAGCCGGCCGCAATCGCGTAATTGGGTTTGGTGTGGCCATTCTCCAGCAGCCAGGCTGGTCCGAGCAATCCGCCAAATTCTTCGTCGTAAGTGAAATGCAATTCCACCGCACCCCGCAGTTTCACGCCGAGCGCTTCGAGCGCGCGCACCGCGAACAAGTAGGTGGTGAAATCGCATTTCGATACCGCCGCGGCACGGCCATAGAGCCGGCCTTGTTCGATCACGCCGCCGTAAGGCGGCTTGGTCCAGCCGTCACCAGGTGGCACCACGTCGCCGTGGGCGTTGAGCGCCAGCACCGGCCCGCCCTCGCCGTAAGCGCGGCGCACGATCAGATTGGTGATCGAGGTCAGACCGTGGCTGCGGGTCAGTTCCGCCGGCACCGGAAACTTCTCGACGTTCCAGCCAAGCTCGCCGATGTAGCTCGCTACCTGCTCGGCGTGCGGCGCGTTGTCGCCCGGTGGCGTGTCGGTGGGAATACGCACCAGGGCTTGCAGCCATTGCACCTGTTCGTCGAAATGGGCGTCAATCCAGGCATCAAGGGCATGGGAGGTGGAATCGGGCGTGGCCGGTCCAGTCAGGGTTGCTGGCGCGAGAGAGGATGTCATGGTGTTGATTTGAAAGGAAAAATATTCTATCCGCCGCTTGGCCGCCACGATGGTGCTCACCGGGCTGTCCGGCGTGGCGCGCCATCGTGGCAAAAAGGGGTTGCCTAAACAAGGAGTATACAATAAACTTTATTTTGTATACAAAATATTCTTAATGTGTATACACAATTTACGTTGAAATGCACAAAACGAGACGCTGACCATCAGTGCGGACAAATGAAAAAGTGAGAGGAGAAGAAGCATGAGCAATCAAGCAGTTCACCCGGTTGACGAGGTATTGCCGACCGGGCAAATGACGGCCCTCGGCCTGCAACACGTTCTCGTCATGTATGCCGGTGCGGTGGCGGTGCCACTCATCGTCGGCCGCGCACTCAAGCTCTCGCCGGATCAGGTGGCAATGCTGATCAGCGCCGATTTGTTTTGCTGCGGCATCGTGACGCTGATCCAGTCCTTCGGCATGACACAGTGGTTCGGCATTCGCCTGCCGGTGATGATGGGTGTGACGTTTGCATCGGTCGCACCGATGATCGCGATGGCCAATGCCAGCGGTGGCGCCGCAGGGGCGCAAGCCATCTTTGGAGCAGTCATCGGCGCCGGCATCATTTCCATTCTGATTGCGCCGGTGGTAAGCAGAATGCTGCGGTTTTTTCCGCCGGTGGTGACTGGCACCATCATTGCCGTGATCGGCATCAGCCTGATGCGAGTCGGCATTGGCTGGGCGATGGGCGGGCCACCGACGATTGCGCAGATCGCCGACCCGGAGTTTGCCAAGGCGGTGGCGGCGGCGAAGGCGGCCGGCGGCGCGCTGCCGCTGGGGCCGGCGCCCATGATCAACAACCCGTCCTATGCGAACCTGGAAAATCTGGGGATTGCCATTTTTGTGCTGGTGTGCATTCTGGCCATTACCAAGTACGCCAAGGGCTTCGTCGCCAACATCGCCGTGCTGCTTGGCATCGTGATTGGCGGCGTGGTGGCGGTGCTGGCTGGCAAAATGAATTTCGACAAGGTTGCCAAGGCAAGCTGGTTTGATGTGGTAATGCCGTTTCAGTTCGGCGTGCCCACGTTTGATGCAGTGCTCATCTTCACCATGGTGCTGGTGATGATCGTGGTGATGATCGAATCGACCGGCATGTTCCTGGCGTTGTCAGACCTGACTGGCAAGAAGATTGACCAGAAAGAGCTGTCGGCCGGCCTGCGTACCGATGGCTTGGGCACCTTGATCGGCGGCATTTTCAACACCTTCCCCTACACCTCGTTTTCGCAGAACGTCGGGCTGGTTGGCGTCACCGGAGTCAGGAGCCGCTTTGTCTGCGTCGCCGGCGGCATCATCATGATCGTGCTCGGACTGATTCCCAAAATGGCCGCCCTGGTTGAATCGTTGCCGCAGTTTGTGCTCGGTGGCGCCGGGCTGGTGATGTTCGGCATGGTCGCCGCTACCGGCATCCGCATTCTCTCGACGGTGGACTACAAGAACAATCGCAACAACCTGTACGTGATCGCGATCTCGCTGGGTATGGGTATGATCCCGCTGGTGGCACCGCGCTGGACCCAGCACATGGCCAAGAGCCTGCACCCGCTGCTTGAATCCGGCATTTTGCTGACGGCGGTGTCGGCGGTGCTGCTCAACTTGTATTTCAATGGCGCCAAAGGCGATGACCGTGCTGCCATCGAGGCCGCCAAACACGCCGAGGCTTAAACGCCGATCCAGCGGCTAGAATCGGGGAGCGCGCCAGCCTGCTGGTGCCTCGCCATGTTCTGTTCAACAAATCGTATGGCCAAACTCTCCACCCATATCCTTGACACCGTGCATGGCGCTCCAGCAGCCGGTGTGCTCGTTGAACTGTTCAGCGTCGATGGCACGACGGCCCAGCTGATCGTCACCACCCGCACCAACGCCGATGGCCGCACCGACAAACCCCTGCTTGAAGGCGAAGCAGTCAAGGCCGGCCTGTACCGCCTCGTATTTCACATCGGCGACCACTTTCGCGCCAAAGGTTTGAAACTGGCTGAACCGCCCTTCATCGACATCGTGCCGGTCGAGTTTGGCCTCGAGGCGGGCGGCAGCTATCACGTGCCACTGGTGTGTTCGCCGTGGACCTACTCCACCTACCGCGGCTCCTGAGCCGAACCTCGCCAGCATCATGGAAGCCCACGTCCTCGAATACCTGAACTTCGCCATCCGCTGGCTGCACATGATTGCCGGCATTGCATGGATTGGCGCATCGTTGTATTTCGTCTGGCTTGACTCAAGCCTGCTGCCGCCCAAAGACCAGCCATCACAGGACATTGGCATCGGCGGCGAAGTGTGGGCGTTGCACGGTGGCGGCTTCTACCGCGCACAGAAGTTTTCGGTAGCGCCGCCGGAGTTGCCGGCGCCGCTGCATTGGTTCAAGTGGGAGGCCTACACCACCTGGCTGTCCGGCTTCGCGCTGCTGGTGCTGATCTATTACGTGCAGGCTGATGTGTATCTGATCGACCGCAGCGTCATGGACCTCACTCCCACAGCAGCCATCGCCGTCGGCCTCGGCCTGCTGGTGATGACCTGGATCATCTACGACCTCCTATGCCGCTCACCGCTCGGTGACAACGAGCCGGCGCTGGCGGGCGTGATGTTCGTGTTGCTTGCAGCACTGGCCTACGGCCTGACCCACATGTTCAGCGGGCGC
>JANNCZ010000954.1:0-1532 GCA_031387185.1 Burkholderiales bacterium | reverse complement strand
TACGGCGACCGGCATCACCAGCAACTCCTCAATCGCACGCGTGAACGCATTCTGGCGCTTGGCCAGCACGTAAGCTGCCGGAATGCCGAGCAGCAGATTGCACGCAAGGCACGCTGCCGCAATCTGGATCGACAGCAGCACCGGCGCGCGATAGTCGTTCCAGACCTTCACCACCCATTGCGTGGTGAAGCCGCTGGAGAGGCCCAGAAAATAATTTTGTGTGATGCCCGCCAGCATCGACAGCACCACCGGCACGATCAGAAACGCGCACACGCACAGCGTGAACGCGAGTTGCAGCCAGAACCAGATCGAACGGCGGGTGCGCATGGCGTCGATCCGCGCCCTATTCCACTATCCCGCCGCCGCGACCGACGAGCCGGTCAGCGAGCGCGCAAACGCGAGCGCCGCCCAGGTGATCGCACCGAGCACAAACGACAGCGCTGCCGCCATCGCCACATTGGCCTGCAGGGTGAACTCGGTGTAGATCACCATCGGCACGACGTTGATGCGCGTCGCCAGCGTGAACGCGGTGCCGAATGCACCCATCGCAGTGGCGAAGCAGATGGCGCCCGCCGCGAGCAAGGCGGGCTTCAGCGCCGGCAACATCACGTCACGCACCACACGCAAGGGGCCGGCGCCGAGCGAGCGCGCCGCTTCTTCGAGACGCGGGTCGAGCTTTTCCGCCGCCGCCATCACGGTAAGGATGGTGCGCGGGATCGAGAAGTAGACATAGCCCATGAACAGGCCCGCCATCGAGTAGGCAAACACCAGTCGTTCGCCAAACAGTTTGTCGGTGATATCGGGAATCAACCCTTGCCGGCCCGCGAGCATGATCACCATGAAGCCGATCACCACGCCGGGAAAAGCGAGCGGCAATGTCAGCATGGCAGTGAGCACCGAATGACCAGGAAAGCGGTTGCGTTCCAGAAACACACCCGCGATACCGGACACCACCAGGGTGAACAGCGTTACTGCCGCAGACAAGGCAATGGTCTGCGCGAAGCTCATCAGGTAGTGTGTGCCCGAGAACACCTCGGCATACGCCGCCCAGCCCAATTTGCCGCTGCCGCCGATCACCACGAGTTGCGCGAGCGGCAGCAGGAAGAACGCCGCGAACACAATCGCCGCCGGCAGCATCAACGCAATCAAGAGAGTGCGTTCGCGCATCTCAGCAGCGCAATTGAGGACCTACCTGCCCAAACAGGCAGGCGGCCGGACAGCCGCTCCCAGAGCGCCTCTTCACAGAATGCGGTCCGTGATCCGCTCCAGGAGCCATTCTTCAGGTCACGATGGTTTGAATGATCCCCGGCACGTCAATGTCAGCCCACCTCTTTTTGATAGCGCGTCGCAATCGTTTTCGCCGCCGCTGCAAGACGGAACACATCGACCGGTTTGGAGCGCGCGTAATCGGCGTCGGGCAAAAACTTTGACCGCGATTCAGGCGTCATCGCTCCGGCAATCACCGGGCGCAAATAGGCCCCGGCCCAATGGCGCTGGCCTTCGTCGGAGAGCACGAAGTCGAGCACCTTGCG
>JANNCZ010000942.1:0-4498 GCA_031387185.1 Burkholderiales bacterium | reverse complement strand
GGCCACCGTGCAAGGCACTTTGCTCAAAAACTTGGACGATGCCGATGCCGCACTGGTGGCCCAAGGCCGGACCAATCGCGAATTGCAAAACGACATCATGCGGGTGCGCATGGTGCCCTTTGCCACCGTGGCAGAGCGACTTTATCGGGTGGTGCGGCAAACCTCCAAAGAGCTGAACAAGCGCGCCAACCTCGACATTCGCGGCGGTCAAGCCGAGATTGACCGCTCGGTGCTGGAGCGCATGACCGGCCCGTTCGAGCACTTGCTGCGCAACGCCATTGCGCATGGCCTCGAAGATCCGCAGGGGCGCATGGCGGCCAATAAAACGGACATCGGACAAATTGCCCTGTCGGCGCGGCAGGAGGGCAATGAGTTTGTCCTCGTGTTCGAAGACGACGGGCGCGGCCTCGACATTGCACGCATCCGCAGCAAGGCGGTGGCAAATGGATTGATGGCTGCCGGCGACCAGTTGCCCGATGCGCAAATCGCGGAGTTCATTTTTGCCAGCGGATTTTCGACGGCCGCCGAGGTCAGTGAGGTGTCGGGCCGTGGCGTCGGCATGGATGTGGTGCGCGCTGAAGTGATCGCCTTGGGCGGACGCGTGGAGATCGACTTCACGCCCGGCAAAGGCTCGCGCTTCACCATCTTCCTGCCGCTCACTCTGGCGGTGACGCAGGTGGTGCTGATCCGCACCGGGCAGCGCACCTTCGCCGTGCCGTCGGCGATGGTCGAGCAGGTTCGGCAGGTCAAGATTGATGAGCTCGACAAGGCATATGCTGCCGGCAAATTTGCGTGGCTGGGGCGGGAATACCCGCTGCAATTTTTGCCACGCCTGCTGGGGGACGCTGCGCAAACTGCAGAGGGACAGCGCTTCACTCCGGTGTTGCTGTTGCGTTCCGGTCCCCAGCGCGCTGCGATTCACGTCGACGAAATGATTGGCAACCAGGAGGTGGTGGTCAAGAACATCGGGCCGCAACTGGCGCGCGTGTCCGGCATTTCAGGGGCGACCGTGCTCGGTACCGGTCAGATCGTGCTGATTCTCAATCCGGTGCCGCTGGTCACACAAATCGTGGCGCTCGCCGCGATGCAGTCAGGTGCCGCTGGGGGAGATGCGCTGGGCGGCACTGGCACCACCGGCACCACCGGCGCGCACGTCCGCGCGCCAACAACTGCGGCGCCATCGGCGGCCGCAGCGCCCGTCTCTGCCCAGCCGACCATCATGGTGGTGGATGATTCACTCACGGTGCGCAAAATCACCTCGCGCCTGCTTACGCGCGAAAATTATCAGGTGCTGACAGCGAAGGATGGCGTCGATGCGCTCGAGCAATTGAATGATCTGCGGCCCGATGTGATGCTGGTTGATGTCGAGATGCCGCGTATGGATGGCTTTGATCTGACCCGCAACGTGCGTGGCGATGACAATCTGAAGGGCATCCCGATCATCATGATCACCTCGCGCACCGCCGACAAGCATCGCAACTACGCGATGGAGATTGGCGTCAACGTGTTCCTTGGCAAGCCCTATCAGGAAGAAGAGTTGCTCGAACACATCGCTTTCCTGGTGAAGAACCGCGCTGACGCCACGGTCACGGTTCACTGACGCGCTGCACTCTCTGGGGTACGGGTGTGGCGCTGCCGGGCTGCCGCCACACCGTGATGGTGCGGTGGATGCAAGCGCAATTCTGCGCCTGACGATGGTGAATCTCTTCGCACCGGTGACATGCGCACCAGTGTCGCATGACTCGAACAGACCGGTGCAGTAAAATCAGCCCTGTCATTTCTAGTTGAAGGAGCCACGATGTCGCAACGGCTTGCCGTGGTGTCCGGCCATTCTTCGGGCGCAATTGGCGCCGCAGTGAATCCCGCAGTGAATTCTGCGGAAGACGCTGCCGCACCGGGATCACACCCGTCTGCCATCAGCACCACGGACGAGATCATCGCCGAGCTCAAGGCTGGCCGCATGGTCGTGGTGGTGGACGATGAAGACCGCGAGAACGAGGGCGATCTGCTGATGGCGGCCGAATTCGTCACGCCGGAAGCGATCAACTTCATGGCGCGCCATGCACGTGGGCTGATTTGCCTCACGCTTACCGAAGAGCGGCGCCAGTTGTTCAATCTGCCGCCGATGGCGCGCAACAACGGCACCAAACACGGCACCAATTTCACGGTTTCGATTGAAGCTGCCGAAGGCGTGACGACCGGTATTTCCGCCGCCGACCGCGCCCGCACGATTCAGGCAGCGGTCGCGCGCGACGCCAGGCCCGCGGACATCATTCAGCCGGGCCACATCTTCCCCGTGGTTGCACAGGCGGGCGGCGTGCTGATGCGCGCCGGGCATACCGAGGCGGGTTGCGACCTTGCGGCGCTCGCCGGGGTGATGCCGGCGGCGGTGATATGCGAAATCATGAACGAAGACGGCAGCATGGCGCGGTTGCCTGATTTGATTGAGTTTGCGCGCCTGCATCGACTTAAGCTCGGCACCATCGCCGATTTGATTCACTATCGCAGCCGCACCGAGAGTCTGGTGCAGCGTGCGGTGGAGCGCGAAATCTCGACGGCGCATGGCCCGTTCCGCGCAGTGGCCTATCTCGATCGTGCCGGCGGCGCATCGCATCTGGCGCTGGTGCGCGGCGCAATCGACGCCGAGGCAGAGACGCTGGTGCGGGTGCATGAGCCGTTGTCGGTGATTGATCTGGTGGATACCGGCACCGGCACCCATTCGTGGAGTGTTGACGCGGCTCTGCGCGCGATCGCCAAAGCGGGCAGCGGCGTGGTGGTGTTGCTCAACACGACAGAGAGCGCCGAAGGCTTGGTTGCCAAGCTCAACGACCTCAATGCCGGTGTGCGCCCCAAATTCAAAATGGATTTGCGCACCTACGGCATCGGCGCGCAAATCCTGCGGGATCTCGGTGTGCGGCGCATGACGCTGATGTCGAATCCGCGCAAGATGCCGTCGATGGCCGGGTTTGATCTTGAAGCCACGGGTTACCTCGCGCCGGAGGCGGCATGAGCGGCGCCGCAGCGGTGTTTGACGAGAGCCTGTCCGGGAGCGGCCTGCGGATCGGCATCGTGCAGGCGCGTTTCAATGCACACATCGGTGACCGGTTGCGTGAGGGCTGCATGGCCGAGTTGAAGCGCATGGGCGTTGCCGACGAGGACATTGAAGTGGTGACGGTACCCGGTGCACTCGAAGTGCCGCTGGCGTTGAAGGCACTGGCGCAGTCCGATGAGTTCGACGCGCTGATCGCCTTGGGCTGCGTGATTCGCGGTGAGACCTATCACTTCGAACTGGTGTGCAACGAGTCGGCGCGCGGTGTCAGCCGGGTGCAGCTCGATCACGGCATCGCGATTGCCAATGCCATTTTGACGGTCGAGAACGAAGCACAGGCTGAGGCGCGCATCGTCAAAGGTGCGGAAGCCGCGCGCGTGGCGGTGGAAATGGCGCTGACGCTCGAAGACCTGTCGGAATGAATTTCGAATTGTGTGAATCGCCATCTGTGCGAAATGCGCCTCGCGTGCTTCGCAACCTGCTGTGAACCGTAGCACTGTGCTGAATCCGAAAGCCGCCTCTGCATGAAAAGCGCCCGCCGCCGCTCCCGTGAATTTGCCGTGCAGGGCCTGTATCAATGGCAGATCAACGCCGCCGATCCGACCTTGATCGCTGCGGATTTGATGCAGGCCAAAGGATTTGCCGAGGCCGACGAAAAACATTTCCGCGCCCTGCTGCACGGCGTGATTGGCGACGCGGAAGCGCTGCGTGCGCAGATCGGCGAATGCATTGACCGGCCGATTCGCGAGTTGAGCCCGGTCGAACACGCCATCCTGCTGCTCGGTGCGTTTGAACTCAAGCACCACATCGAGATTCCGTATCGCGTCGTCATCAACGAGGCGGTTGAGTTGGCCAAGACCTTTGGCGGCACCGATGGCTTCAAGTATGTCAACGGCGTGCTCGACAAGCTGGCACCGCTGTTGCGCCCTGTCGAGACTGCCGAGTCGAAGGCGGGGCGGCGCTAGTGAGCGGTGCGCCGCGCTGGCGCTGCCGCATGTTGAAGAGCTTGAGTTGTGGCGTCCATGTTGGCTGGCCTGTCTGTGATTCAGAGCGAACTCCACCCACTTGAGCAGCAGCATGCCCGGCGAGTTTGATCTCATCAAAAAATATTTCACCCGCCCGGCGCGGCGCGCGCGGCTTGGTGTGGGCGATGATTGTGCGTTGGTTGCCGTGGCTGCCGGCATGGAGCTCGCCGTCTCGACCGACATGCTGGTCGAAGGTGTGCATTTTCTGGCCGGCACGGATGCACAGCGCCTCGGCCATAAAACCCTCGCGGTGAATTTGTCCGATCTTGCTGCGATGGGCGCGGTGCCGCGCTATGCCTCGCTGGCGCTGGCGCTGCCGCGAGGGGATGAGGATTGGCTTGCGGCGTTCGCGCGCGGCTTTTTCCAGCTCGCTGATGCACACGGCGTTGAGTTGATCGGTGGCGACACCACGCGCGGGCCGCTC
>JANNCZ010000921.1:0-1811 GCA_031387185.1 Burkholderiales bacterium | reverse complement strand
CGTCGATGTCATGCTCGCGGAGCGCGACGAATTCACACCGACGCCTGCGATTTCCCATGCCATCCTCAGCTACAACCGCGGGCGCACCACAGGCATTGCGGACGGCATCGTCATCACGCCGTCGCACAATCCCCCGGAGGACGGCGGCTTCAAGTACAACCCGCCCAACGGCGGGCCGGCCGCTGCGGGCGTGACCGGCTGGGTCGAAGCCCGGGCCAATGCGCTTCTGGAAAATGGTCTGCAAGGCGTGCAACGAATGCCGTACGAGAAAGCACTGCGCGCAGGCACCACGCATCGTCACGATTTTCTCAATGCCTACGTGAACGATCTGGGCAAGGTGCTCGACATGGAGTTGATTCGTGGTGCCGGCATCCGCATGGGGGTTGATCCGCTCGGTGGCGCCGGCGTCCACTACTGGGCTGCAATTGCCGCGCGCTACGGCCTTGATCTCAGCGTGACAAATCCGTCAGTCGATCCGACCTTCCGTTTCATGACGCTTGATTGGGACGGCCGGATTCGCATGGATCCGTCCTCGTCTTACGCGATGCGTGGTCTGGTGGGTTTGAAGGATCGTTTCGACATTGCGTTCGCGTGCGATACCGACCACGACCGGCACGGGATTGTCACGCGCAGCGCGGGCTTGCTTGCACCCAATCACTATCTTGCAGTCGCCATCGACTACCTGTTTCAACACCGGCCCAAGTGGGGCCAGCATGCCGCAGTGGGAAAAACGGTGGTGAGCAGCCAGATGATTGATCGTGTGGCCGCCCGGCTTGGCCGGACGCTCCATGAAGTGCCGGTCGGCTTCAAGTGGTATGCCGAAGGCCTGTTCGACGGCTCGCTCGGTTTCGGCGGCGAAGAGAGCGCGGGCGCCACTTTCCTGCGCCTTGACGGCACCGTGTGGACCACCGACAAGGATGGCATCGTCCCGGCGCTGCTCTCGGCGGAAATCCTTGCGCGCACCGGACGTGATCCCGGCGAGCGCTACGCTGAGTTGACCCGCGAGTTCGGTGAATGTTTCTCCGGCCGGGTTGACGCGCCCGCCACTCCGGAGCAAAAACGCCTGTTGGCGGGGCTCACGCCGCAGCAGGTGCAAGCCGGGGATCTCGCAGGCGATGCGATCCTGAACATCCTGACGCACGCCCCCGGCAATGGCGCCCCGATTGGCGGCTTGAAGGTGATTGCCACGAATGGATGGTTCGCTGCGCGTCCATCCGGCACGGAGAATATTTACAAAATCTACGCCGAGAGTTTTCGCGGCGAGCAGCATTTGCGCCGCATCGTCGATCAGGCGCAGGTGATGGTTGATCGGGCGTTGACGGTTGCCGTGCCGGGCCTGGAGAGCACCGCAAACCGGATGGCAGCATGAGCAGCAAGAAACCCATCACCGGCGCCGATCTGGAAAAACTGCAACGCGAATCGTTCGGCTATTTTTTGCATGAAACCAATCCCGCCAACGGGTTGGTGATTGACAAGACCGCGCCCGATTGGCCTGCCAGCATTGCCGCGACCGGCATGGCGCTGGCAGCCTATCCGGTGGCGGTCGAACGGGGATTCATGCCGCGTGCGGCGGCGGTGGAGCGCACGCTGGCAACACTGCGCTTTTTCTGGAACAGCCCGCAGGGCGCCGAGCCCGACGCGACCGGCCATCACGGTTTTTACTATCATTTTCTCGACATGCAGACCGGCCGGCGCGCCTGGCAATCCGAGCTCTCGACCATCGACAGCAGCTTTCTGCTGGCGGGCGCGCTCACCGCCGGACGTTATTTTGATGCGGATACGTCCAGCGAGCAACAGATCCGCAGCCTCGC
>JANNCZ010000899.1:0-8390 GCA_031387185.1 Burkholderiales bacterium | reverse complement strand
AGCTTGTCGACCAGCGTGGTCTTGCCGTGGTCAACGTGGGCGATGATGGCGATGTTGCGAATATTGCGGGACATGGTCTGAGCCTGTTCGGTGCCGCAGGGTGGCTGCGGCAGGTTGGCGGCGCTGCTTGGGTGTTTGCTGTGGCACACTGTTTGGAGCGTTGCCAGAGCCTGCGCCTTTTACGGGTTGTTGCAGCGTTTTGTTGCGCTGCAAAACGCGTTATTTTACGCTGCGAAAAGCGCAAAAGCCATTGTTTTTTAGAGGTATTTTCCTACCACCTCAACCCCAGACCGGCAAAACCCTTGGCCACCAACACTTCCAGCCCTACTTACCGCCAAAGCCCTTGGTAGTCAAAGGTTTCGGGATGATGCCTCGGCAAGTTTTTCGACATTCACCAGCGGCACATCGACCCAAAACTCGGCCCCCGCGCCGCGCTCAGAGGTGAAGCCCATTTGCCCGCCCATCATCTGGACGATGCGGCGGCTTACCGCAAGGCCAAGACCAGCGCCGCTGACTGTGGTGCCTTCTGCGCCGAGCCGCGCAAACGGTTCGAACACTTCAGCATGCCGTGCCTTGGCGATGCCCGGCCCGTTGTCTGCAACACCAATGCGCAGGGTTTGGCCGCTGCGCTGCGCCCACACCCGCACGCTGCCACCGGCGTGATTGAATTTGATCGCGTTCGAGACCAGATTCCACAACACCTGGCGCAAGCGCTGGCCGTCGGCCCACAGAATGCACTCGTGCGCATCGGCAATGTCGAGCGTCACCGCCACTTCATCACGCCTGGCTGCGGTGGCCAGCATTTCCACCGCAGCCTCGATCACTGGTGCGGGCGACACCTTGCCTGCCACGATGCGCAAGTTGCCCGACTCCATCTGGCTCATGTCGAGCACCTGGGTGATCAGCGCGAGCAGATGTTCGCCCGAGGTGAGGATGTGCCGCACGTATTCGCGCTGCTCGGCGGTGAGCGTGTTGTTTTCGGGATAGTCGAGCACTTCGGCAAAGCCGATCACGGCATTGAGCGGCGTGCGCAGCTCGTGACTCATGGACGAAAGAAACACACTCTTGGCACGGTTCTCCTGCTCGGCCCGCGCCCGCGCATCCTCGGCACGCGCTTTTTCGTCCTCGGCCCTGATCTGCGCCTCGCGCAGCCGGCGCTTGACGCGCTCGCGCCCGGCGTGCGTGGCGAGCGCAGCCGACATCAGGAGCAAGGCCGCCGATACGTAAGCGATCAGGCTGTACAGTGGCAGGCTGACCGGATTCATGATCGACGGTGGCACCCAGCCGCGCGCCGTTGCCACGTAGAGCGTCAATGCGCACAAGCTCACGAATGCGCCGGCCCAGACCATTTGCGCGCGGCTGCCGAACGAGACCCAGCCTGCCATCAGCGCCAGCATCCAGATCGCCGCAGGCGAGGTGATGCCACCCGACAGGTAGGCCCAGGCCGCGATCAGCGAGATCCCCGCAACGTTGGTGACCAACAGGCTCAAGGTAATGTTGGCGGTAAAACGCATCAACACCGCACCGAGCGCGGCAATGACGATGCCCGCAGTGAACAGCATCACCTCTTGCACCGGCGGGTGCTCGATCAGGGCGAGATACCCCAGCAGCGCCAGCAGCCCGACGACAGACACGCCCAGCAGCGCCTTGGCAACGCCGCGAAAGCGCTCGGCCATGGCGGCGTCGGCACGCGCACCGCGCGGCACGAACCAGTCAAATAGCGTCGTCATTCTGTGGGCATGCGCTGCAATTCTGTTTTGGCGCGCGCAGGCCGCTCAATCGCGGCACGCGCTAAAAATCAGTGTAGCGCAGCGCCAACCATGACAAAATGAACGATTCATATTTCTTGATCTTATTTACCCGCCATGCTCTGGAACTGCCCGCACTGCCAACTCGGTATTTCGCCCAAAACCATCAAGGCCGAACGCATCGCACACGAAGGCAACCGCCGTGCGATGCGCTGCCCGCACTGCAATACCGAAGTCGAGATGAACGTCCATCCCGCAGAGTATTGGCAGGTAGTGATTCCAGTGCTCGGCCTGTTTGCGCTGTGGACTGCCTCGCGCAACGGCAGCACGGCGTCGATGGTGCTGGCCGCCATCGTGGTCGGCGGCGGCCTCATCGCCACACTCTATATCCGCAACAAGGCGCTCGGCATGTGGCAGCGCTTTCGTGCGCCGGGCAGCGCGCCCAAGCAATCCTGATTGCGACGGCAACGCCCCTGCATCCGCGCCGCTACTCAACCGCCGTACAGATACCTCGGCAGCCACAGCGTCATGCCCGGCCACACGTACATCAGCACCATGCACAGGATCACGATCAGCATGTAGGGCATCATGCCGGCAAAAATCTGGTTGAGCGTAACGTGCTTGGGAGCCACACCTTTGAGATAGAAGGCCGACATCGCCACCGGCGGCGAGAGGAAGGCGGCCTGAAGATTGACGAATACCAAAGTACCCCAGAGAATCGGGTCAATCTCGAAGTGCTTGAGCAGCGGCAGAAAGATCGGTACAAAGATCACGATGATTTCAGTCCACTCCAGCGGCCAACCGAGAATGAAAATGATGGCCTGCGACAGGATCATGAATTGAATCGGCGTGAGGTTGAGCGCCAGCACCCATTTCTCGACCAGTGACTGGCCGCCCAGCAACGCGAACACTGCCGAGAACAGCGCCGAGCCGACAAACAGCCAGCACACCATCGACGTGGTTTTGGCAGTGAGGAACACCGATTCCTTGACGCGCTCCCAACTGAGCGTGCCAGCCGAGAAGGCCAGAATGAAGGCCCCTGCTGCCCCCACCGCCGCCGACTCGGTCGCCGTGGTGATGCCAAGCAGGATGACGGCCAGCACGATGGCAGTGAGCAAGCCGAGCGGCATTACCGATGAAATCAGCATGCTCAAGAGGGAGAATTGCTCGGTACCCAAACCCCGGTAGTACCACGCCAGCACCAGCGCGCTCGCTGCCACGATGCTCCAGAACCAGGTGTAGAACGCGGGCGGCGGACCGTTTTCGGACGGTGCAGCCGGGCCGGTTCCACGCAGCGACGCGTCACCCATCTCCTGCGGTGCCTCGCCCTCTTTGGCGTCAGCAGCATCTTTCGCCATCTTGTCCGCGCCGCCGGCCGCACCGATCTCTTGCCCGGCGCCCAGCTCCTGCGGTTTGTCGTCCGCAGGCGGTTCGGTGAGGCCAGTGGAGGCCGCTGCCGGCGCGTCCTTGGCAGCCCCGGCCAATGCAGCCGACACCGCCACCGGCGTGGCGGCAGCCGCTTTCTTCACCAGCGCTGCCTCTGCCACTTTGTCAGCCTGCTGATGAATCACCACGTACCACCACGCGCCCCACAGCGTGGCGACGCCGAGGATCAGTGGAAACAGGGCTTCAAAAAAACTTCTCACTACGCCCGCGTAGCCGAGCGCGCGGCCGTTGTCGCGCGCGAGCAGCATGGCGCGGCCAGGCCTGAACAGCGCTTTGGTAGTGGCCAACAGCATGTTGCCCGTCGTGTTGCCCGAGTAAGCACGCGCAAACTGGTCGATCCAGTCCGGCACCGGAATTTTTTGTTCCGCTTCGGGCAGCGGCGGTGCAATCTTCGGGTCAATCAATGCCCAGCCGATGATGTAAACCAGATACAGGAATGCGAGGAAGAAACCGGGGAACATGGCCGCCGCGTAGAGCTTGACGACTGACTGCCCGGCAACGGCCGCGTAGACAATGATCATCACCGAAGGCGGAATCAAAATGCCAAGCGTGCCGCCGGCAGTGATCACGCCTGCAGCCAATTTGACGTTGTAGCCCGCTTTCAACATCGGGTTGAACGCAATCACGCCCATCAGCACCACCACCGCGCCCACCAGGCCGGAAGCAATGCCCCAGAAGGTGCAGACGATCAGCGTGGCGACGGCGAGTGACGCAGGAAATTTGCGGAATGCCAGCTGGATGCTATAAAACATTTTGTCAACCAGGGCGCCACGCTCCATCACGTAACCCATCAGCACGAACAGCGGAATCGAGATCAGGGTCTCGTTGTTCATTGCGCCAAAGGTACGTTCGACCATCAGGTCGAAAATCTTGCTGTGATACCACGGCACCGCCGGGTCATAAAGCGCGATGAAGCCGAAGAACATGCCCAGCCCCATCAGCGTAAACGCGGTGGGGAAACCCATCATGATCACCACCACGATGAGCGCCAGCATCAGCAGACCCAGTGCCGGTTCGCTCATGACGCACTCCCGGATTTGCCGCCAGACTGCGCACCGCCGCCGAGGCGGTGATGTGCGGCCTCATCGATCTGATGCGCCTGTTCAATGGCGATGCGACGCGATTCTTCGTCCACGTAGGTGCTGTTGGCCAGTTGCTGCTCGACCACGTCAATCTCCTCTGCATCTTTCAAACGCGCGGGCCATTGGCCGGTCTTGAGGCAGACGACGCAGCGCACCACTTCAGCCACGCCTTGCAGCAGCACAAACGCTCCCGCGAGCGGAATCATCATCTTGAACGGGTACACCGGCGGGCCATCCGCAGTCACATTCGAGTGCTCGTTGATGCGCCACGAGTAAGCCGCGTATTCGGTGCCGGCATAGGCCAGCGCAATGATGCCGGGGAAGAAAAACACGATGTACAGCACCAGATCGAATTTGGCCTGGGTGGTGGGCTTCATCGAGCCGTACAGGAAATCGCCGCGTACATGGCCGTTCTGCGACAGCGTGTAGGCCCCACACATCATGAACAGGGTGCCGTACATCATGTTGTTGGCATCGTAAATCCACGCAGTGGGCGCATTGAGCAAATAGCGTTTGAACACTTCAACGCAGACGGTAAGCATCAGCAGCACGATCAGCCAGGCAAAGGCCTTGCCGGCCCACATGCTGATGCGGTCTACCTTGAGCAGGAGTTGTTGGACATTCATGAAAAGACTCCGGTGACGCAATTGATACAGAAACCACGAACAACATAAAAAAACACCACCCGGCACAGTGGCCGGATGGTGTTCATTGACGGCGGCATGGCACGCAGCGTTGCGCGTCAGGCCTTCTTGCCGAAGTAGTAGTTGTAGGCCATGCGGCGGTCGACGTTGTTGTCAAGGTCCCACTTGACCACGCGCTCGGCAAACTTCTTCTGCGACTCGACAATTTCGTTGAACAGCGCGTTGTCCTTGCGCTTGGCCATCGCACCGTCGTAGGCCTTGAGCTGGTCTTGCAGCACCGCCGTGGGGGTCTTGTAGAACTTGACCTTGTCTTTTGTTTGCAGCTCGATGTAGTCCTTGGAGTACCGGTCGATCGCCTTCCAGACCAGATCTTGCGACGCCGCTTCGACGCCGTTCTCGATGATCGCGCGCATTTTGGCCGGCAGGGCATCGAACTTGGTCTTGTTGAAGGTGATCTCGAACTGCTCCGCATTCTGGTGATAGCTTTGCAGCATGCAGGTCTTGGACACATCGGGGAAACCGAGCAGACGGTCCGACGACATGTTGTTGAACTCGGCCGCGTCGAGCAGGCCGCGATCCATCGCCGGCACAATCTCGCCGCCGGGCAGCGCATTGACTGCCGCGCCCATCGCCGTGAACACATCAATCGAAATACCGACGGTGCGGTATTTCAGGCCCTTCATGTCGGCCGACTTGGTGACCGGCTTTTTGAACCAGCCGAGCGGCTGGGTAAACATCGGGCCATAGGGGAACGACACCACATTGGCGCTGATCGAGGCATACAGCTTGGCCAGCAACTCTTTGCCGCCGCCGTATTTGTGCCAGGACATCAACTGTTGCGCATCCATGCCGAAGGCCGGGCCGGACCCCCACAACGCCAGCGCATTCTGCTTGCCATAGTGGTAAACCAGCACACCATGGCCGCCGTCAAGCGTGCCTTTGGAGACAGCTTCGAGCAGGCCGAAGGCAGGCACCACGGCACCGGCCGGCAGGACTTCAATCTTGAGATCGCCACCGGTCATGTCGTTGATCTTCTTGGCGAAGTCGTTGGCGTATTCGTGGAAAATGTCTTTCGACGGCCAGGTCGATTGCCACTTCATGGTGATCGGGCCCTGGGCCTTGACGATGGTGGGGAAGCCGAGGGTGGCTACGCCAGCAGTGGCGGCGGCAACGCTGCCACCAGTCAGGAACTTGCGGCGGGTTTGGGTTTTATCGGTCATATTGGTCTCCTTGTTGGATGGTTTGGCTTTTACTGCACGCACACTGCACGCATTGCGTGATACCGGCGGCAGCTTCGGCAAAACGCACTGATTTGGTACAACCGGCGAAGTATAGGCTCTGCCAAAATGCGCAGCCCTCGCCAGCCTGTTGCGGCAAACCCCCGGCCACCGCTGATTATTCCGCTGCAAACAGTTTGGCTGGCATCACAGGAAAATCAAAGACGGTCGAACTGGTGTGACGAGTGACACCGCGCGGAAAAGACTAATGTTCTCCCAACAGTACCGCTTGCGGAATGATTTTGGTCAATCGGCCATATGCCAGTCGCACGCCGACCCCGTCAGTTAGCCAAAAAGTCTTTTCTGCGCTTGCGTGTCGGCACCAATCTCTGGCCATTGCTCGACAAACGGCGCGGCCGAAACTCGCGCCAACTCGCTTGGCTCAATCTTGTTCAGCCCGCCACCGTAAACCCGGCCTTCTCCCCGGAGTTCATGGCCAGTGACCTGGCCGAGCAAAGCATGGACGCCCGCAGCGCGGTCAGGATACCGGCGCAGCATCGCCGCAAGATGGTTCTGCGGGTAGAGCATCAGATAGAGATTGGTGCCAATGGCCTTTGATCGATTCCAGATAAAGCGGAACGGCGGCTTGTCTTCTGAGCCGCGGCCCATGTAGGTGCAAAGAAATGGCGCGGGTTCGCGCTGTTCCTGTTTGTACCAAGGGCTGCGTTTGCCAATCAAATAACCTTGCATGATGCCAAGCGTCCGTGCTGTTTGCAGATAGTCCCAAAGTGAAGGGTAGTTTGCCTTCACCATCGGCTCGGGCAAATTGCAATCGATGACGCACAGTTGGCGGTCTACAAGAGGGTAGCCGTCATCATCAGCATCAATGCTGGTGATCTTGAGCTGGCGTGGGCTGGGCAGGATTGGGCGGAGGTATTTTCCCGGCAGCCCCAGACTCGCGGCGGCGGCCCGCTCAAGCACAAAGAACTTGTTGCAACCGGTGGCGATACCGCGCTGAATTCGAAAGAAGTCTCCCAACGCCGGGCCTTGTCCATCACTAATCGTGTACCGGTCGTTTTTGGCATGACTCGGGTACACGGTCCACTTGCGGGATTCGCGCAATCGTTCGAGCGAGATCAGATCGCAGGCATGCGGCTCGGCCAATGTGCCGCCAAATGTGAACTCAACTGCGTGACCAGCAGCGGGCGGCTTCTTGCGAAACACCAGCACAACTGAAGAAACCAGAGCGTCACCGAACTGACCGTCATCAGGATCAAAGCGGTGGGCACGAATCAGCGTTACGTGATTTGCGAGGAAACCTTTAAGGGCCGCGCCGTAGTTGACGTCCATAAACTCCGAAGGGATTAGCCAAGCAGCAATGCCGTCGTCGTCCATCCAGGCAGTGGCGAGCAACAGAAAGTAAACATACAAACCTGCCAAGCCATTGACTTCCACGCCGGTCATTTTAAACGCGAGACTTTTGAGCCGCTCCTTGTCTTCCCGGTTCATGTGATGGTGCCGGACATACGGAGGGTTCGCCAGGATCACGTTAGGCGCAAGCGGGCATGCGTCGTTGGCAACCACTTGCGTGAAATCGCCGCGCACAACCTCAAGACCGGCATTGGCCCACAAACTGTGCGCTGCATCAGCGAATGCAGGATCGATCTCAATGCCGACGGCGCTGCTTATTCGTTTGGAGCCGAAGACGGCGAGTGCTGCCGAGAAAAAACTGCCTGATCCAATCGAAGGATCAGCGAAGCGAATATCGCCGCCAGTGGTGCCGAGCATTGACTGGACATAGCGGGCAATATCAACAGCTAAAGCATTGGGTGTTGCGAACTGGCCAAGGCGATTCCGCTCTGCCGCTGACCTGCAGGTGTCGATCTCCACCTGAATCGTCTGCCGCCGCGATTCAATCAAATTGTCGTCGTGAACGATCATGCGATTCACAGCCCCAGCTTCACCAGATCATCGATGCGATGTTCCCATACCCAATCAATGCCCTCGGCGGCTTCGTAGCCCAGATAGTCGCTGCCAAAGTAACCGCACAGAAACAGTACAAATGGCACAGTCTTGCCGTAGGAGGCTTGAAGCTGGTGAATTTTGGCGGCTTCCTCTTTGCGGCGTTTGTTGGTGTTGGTGAAATCCCCCGCCGACTTTGCTTCGATCAGGATTGGCAGCCTGTCCTTCCGCAGTTTTTTGGGCTGAATCACCACGTCCACAGGGATGTTCACCTTCAGCGCCTTGCCGGCG
>JANNCZ010000868.1:0-10756 GCA_031387185.1 Burkholderiales bacterium | reverse complement strand
ATTCGGGCAAAGCCAAGGCGCGCGGCGAGAAGCGCAGCTTTGACGACTTCATCGCCGACGACAAAGTTGAGCAATATCACTTCATCGGCAAAGACATCGTGTATTTCCACACCCTGTTCTGGCCGGCGATGCTCAAGTTCGCCGGCTACAAGGTGCCGGATAAGGTCTATGTACACGGCTTCATCACGGTCAGCGGCGAAAAGATGTCCAAGTCGCGCGGCACCGGCCTCGACCCGCTGCGCTATCTCAACGAAGCGAAGATGAATCCCGAATGGCTGCGCTACTACATCGCGGCCAAGCTGAACGCGAATGTCGAGGATGTTGACTTTAATCCGGATGATTTTGTGGCGCGAGTGAACAGCGATTTGATTGGGAAATACATCAATATCGCAAGCCGTTGCGCGGGATTCATAGCTAAACGGTTTGACAGCAAGCTATCGCCATCGATTTCTCCACAAAGCGGATTGGCCCTTGGACGAATTCTATTCATTGACGTGGAGAATGACGTTGGAATTGAACACTCCGGCGCAGTGAGACTATTCTTTGAACAGAGGGAGTTCGGAAAAGCCATTCGCGAAATTATGGAAATTGCGGATAAGACCAACCAATACATCGACTCAATGAAGCCATGGGATCTTGCCAAAACACATGGTCGTCTCGCAGACCTTCAGGAAGTTTGCACAGTTGGGCTGGTGGTGTTTCGGCATTTGACCGTATTGCTAAAACCAATACTTCCACATCTCGCTTTGCAGTCCGAGAAATTCTTGAATATTGAACCGTTGATGTGGGCGGACTCCGCTGTATCGGGCGGAGCCGTATACAAACCCCTTCTAAATCACCGGATCGGCAGTTACGCTCATCTCATGACCCGCGTAGACGCCAAACAACTCGACACCCTTTTGGACATGCCCATCACTCCAGAACCCGCTCCCACCAACGCTTCCAGCCAACAAGCCGCCAAAACCGGCTCCCAGAGCGTCCCTCCAGCCGATGCCCAGATGAAAAATGCCAACATCAGCATCGACGACTTCACCAAAATCGACCTGCGTATTGCCAAGATCATCGACGCCAAACACGTTGAAGGCGCGGACAAGCTGGTGCAACTCACGCTCGACATTGGCGATACAGTCGACGGTCAACCGAAGCCGCGCAACGTCTTCGCCGGCATCAAGTCCGCTTACGATCCGGTCAAGCTGATCGGCAAGATGACGGTGATGGTCGCCAACCTCGCGCCGCGCAAAATGAAATTCGGCTTGTCGGAAGGCATGGTGCTGGCCGCGAGCGACGCCGATGGCAAGACACCGGGCCTCTACCTGCTTGAACCCGACAGCGGCGCACAGCCGGGCATGCGGGTGAAATAACGTCATGCAGTTCCCCGTTCACCCGTTCAAGCCCTATCTGCTCAAGAGCTTGAAGGGCTACACGGGGGAACAGTTTTCGGCTGACCTGATTGCCGGCATCACCGTCGGCGTGGTCGCCCTGCCGCTGGCGATGGCGTTTGCGATTGCCTCCGGGGTCAAACCGGAAGCCGGCATCTTCACCGCCATCATCGCGGGCTTCATCATCTCGGCGCTCGGTGGTTCGCGCGTGCAGATTGGCGGCCCGGCCGGGGCGTTCATCGTCATCGTTTACGGGATCATCGCCAACTACGGCCTCGCCAACTTGCTGCTGTCGACCATCATGGCCGGTGTACTGCTGTTTGTGATGGGGCTGACACGGGTCGGCTCACTGATCCGGTTCATCCCGGTGTCCATCATCATCGGCTTTACCAACGGCATTGCCGTGCTCATCGCCCTCTCGCAGCTCAAAGATTTTTTCGGCATGCGCATCGAAAAA
Organism: Burkholderiales bacterium; assembly: GCA_031387185.1. Taxonomy (GTDB): domain Bacteria; phylum Pseudomonadota; class Gammaproteobacteria; order Burkholderiales; family JAEUOS01; genus CANJDH01. Next base: position 8,920 of record JANNCZ010000868.1, on the reverse strand, counting down.
ATGCCGGCCAACTTTGCCGGCATGATCCGCACACTGGGGAATCACCTGCCGACGACCGATCTGCCGTCACTGGCACTTGCGATGGCCTCATTGCTGGTCATCGTACTTTGGTCGCGTTTGACGCAACACTTCGCCACTTCGGCTGCCGGTGGCGGCTCCAGCGGTGGCGTCCTGCGTTTCATTGTGCGTCTGCCGGGCAGCATCGTGGCGCTGGTGCTGGCGACCCTCGCCGTGGCGCTCATCGGTCTGCCGGTGGAGACGATTGCCTCGCGCTTTGGCGGCATCCCTTCGAGTTTGCCGCCGTTCCAGCTACCAGCGTTCAACTGGGATTCGGCGCGTAACCTGGTCGCACCGACGGTGACGATTGCATTACTTTGCGCGATTGAATCCTTGCTCTGCGCTCGCATCGCCGACGGCATGATAGATGACCGTCATGATCCGAACCAGGAATTGATGGCGCAGGGTGTCGCCAATTTCATCACGCCGTTTTTTGGCGGCATTCCGGCGACCGGCACTATCGCGCGCACCACGACCAATATACGCTCAGGCGCAGCGTCGCCGATTGCCGGCCTGGTCCATGCGGGCACGCTTCTGGCGATTGTGCTGGTCGCTGCCCCCCTCGCCGCCCATGTGCCCTTGGCCGCGCTGGCCGCCATCCTGATGTTTGTGGCGTGGAACATGGGCGAGTGGAGCGAATTCGCCAAACTCCGGCAGTTCTCCGTACCCTACCGGGTGACGATGGTCAGTACGTTCGCACTGACGGTCATTGTCGATCTGACTGTTGCCGTCGAGGTTGGCCTGGTGTTGGCGTGCCTGTTCTTCATTTACCGGGTCTCCAGCCTCACACATATCGATCCGGTGGATGACATGGACCTGCCAGCCAACGTCAAGGCGTACCGGCTCTCTGGCTCGCTGTTTTTTGGTTCGGTCGGCAAACTCGAAACCCTGCTCGATTCGGATGATTTGCAATCGTCAGAGCCGCTGGCGGCGGTGATCCTCGATCTGCATCACGTCATCAACATCGACACCACGGGACTCGACACGCTAGACGTCCTGCGCCGCGCGCTGGCACATCGCGGCACGCGATTGCTCATTTGTGATGTCGGTACGCAGCCGCTGTCACTGATGCGGCGCGCTGGCTTTTTGCGGCAGGTCGGGGAAGAAAATGTAGTTCCCAATCTGGCGGCGGGCGCTGCCCGCTTGCGCCAGATGTACGAGACACCGGTCGTATGAGCGTCAGCCCTGCGCCGGCATTTCAGGACACTACGCGGCGGCCTTGCCCCTGACTTCGGCCAGATCATTCCACACGGTCTGGTCGACCAGCAAGCCACCCTTGACCGTAAAGCGGTCGATGAAACGGATACCGCCAAAGACCCTGCCATCGGGCCATTCGCCGGCCAGGGTGCCAAAGCAGTAAACGACCCATTCCCCACCAGCATCAGCCAGCGCTGCGGGCGCCGTGCCCGAATGCGCCTGGTCAAATCGCTCATAGGTCTTGCGCACAAAGCGATAACGCGGCTTGGCCCATTCGATCAACTCGGCCAGCGACGTGAATGTCACCGGGCCGGGAAACTGCATCGAAAAACCTGGTGCAAGCATTGACCCGGCCAACGCAAGATCGCGCGATTCCATCGCGCCCAAATACGCCTTCACCAAGCTACTGGCATCCATGTTGACCTCCCAAGAATTGATCCAGACATCGCGCACGAAACGCCATTCCGAAGCTGTGCAATGTTGCTTGCTTCGCGGTACCCGCCACGCGGGTTTTGATTCACTCTCGCACTTTTCCGCGCAGACTCTTGATCTGCCCGCGCTGCGTCTTCTCATCCACCCGTTTGCGTTTGGCGCTGCGCGAAGGTTTGGTGGCTTTGCGCACGATGGGAGCCTGCGCCACGCTTTGCACCAGCTCATTCAGGCGATGCAAGGCCTCGGCCTTGTTTTTGTCCTGGCTGCGCGAAGTCTGCGCCTTGATGACCACCACGCCATCGACAGTGATGCGCGCGTCGCGCAACTGCAGCAGGCGCGCTTTGTGGTCCTGCGCAAGAGACGAGGCATGAATGTTGAAGCGCAGATGAATCGCACTCGATACTTTGTTGACATTCTGGCCACCGGCGCCCTGCGCGCGGATCGCGGTGAATTCGACTGCTTCCAGCGGGATGATAGAACGAGCGGGCATGCGGGTCACAAATCAGCCCGGCTTGCATCCGCTCGCCTCGTAGGGCGAACTGGATTGCGTTGCGGAATGTCCAATGCGCCAAGTCCGGCAAGCTGCTGCCGTAACTCCTGACCAAAGGGCAACCGGGCCGGCACGTCCTGGGGCGGCGCAGCAGGTGCAAGTGACAATCCTTGGACAAGGATGCGACACGCCTCTTCTTCCAGCGAACAGCCGTGCGGTGTGGCACGCGCACCCAGGGCAATCATGACGATGTTGTCAATATTGCGGATGATCAGATCAGGCATGGCGTCAGCACTTCAATCAAATGGGCAGCAAGCGTATCCTTCGACCAATTGCATTTTAGCCACTGGCTTCATCGGCAGCGGCCACATCAAGGTGTTTCAACCTCCTGTAAAGACGGCCAGTATTGATACAATCGATTGATTCTCGTACAACCAATACTCGAATCCTTCCGCATGACGCTCGACTGGAACACAATAAAAACGCGGGCCGCGCAATTGAGCGCCAAGTACGCCAACACGCGCAACGAACGGGCCGAAGCGCAGAGTTTCTGGAATGATTTCTTCGACGTGTTTGGCATTGAGCGCCGCCGCGTTGCCGCCTACGAAGCCAAGGTCAAGAAACTCAACAAGAAAAGTTCGGGTTTCGTCGATTTGTTTTGGCCCGGTGTATTGCTGGTCGAACATAAAAGCGCGGGTGAAAACCTCGACATCGCGCATGAACAGGCGCTCGACTATTTTGTGAATCTCAAGGAGGGCGAACATCCGCGCTACATCGTCGCCTGCGACTTTCAGCATTTCTGGCTCAAGGATCTCGACGAAGGCAGCGAGCAACGCTTCACACTCAAACAACTCTCGACCAAGGTTTCGTTGTTCGGCTTTTTACGCGGGCAGCAAACCAGCCGCGTCAGCGCGCAAGACCCGGTTAACGACCGCGCGGTCAAACAGCTTTCGCGCCTGCATGATGCGCTGCGGCGCGATGGCTATGTTGGCCATTGGCTGCAATTGCTTCTGGTGCGGCTGCTGTTTTGCTTGTTTGCCGACCGCACTGGTTTGTTCGAACCAGCCGGCAAGTTTGCCGACCTGGTCGAAAACGGCAGCCGTGCGGACGGCGGCGATCTCGGTCCGCTACTGACCCAACTGTTCAGTGAACTCGACACCGAATTCGAGAAACGTCAGAAGTCCGTTCCAGGCTGGCTCAAGGATTTCCCCTACGTGGATGGCCGGCTGTTTGAGGAGAAGATTCGCACTCCGAGCTTCAACTCCGCAATGCGCGGCCTCCTGCTCGACTGCTGCAACACCGACTGGAGCAAAATTTCCCCCGCTATTTTCGGTTCGATGTTCCAGCGTGTCATCGACCTTGAGGGCATCGAAGACGACAAGGACTTACGCCGCGAGCTGGGCGCCCATTACACCAGCGAAGAGAACATCCTTAAATTGATTGAGCCATTGTTTCTGGATGAATTGCGTGCCGAGTTTGAAGTGGCGCGGCACAGCCAGAACAAATTGTTTGAGTTTCAGAAAAAGCTGCGCTCGCTGCATTTTCTCGATCCAGCCTGCGGTTGCGGAAATTTTCTGGTCATCACCTATCGCGAACTGCGCAAGCTCGAGCTGGATGTATTGAGCGCCGCTGTAAAGGCGTTTGGCGCGCACATCGCCAACCCGTTCAAGGCGATTACGGTGGATGTGGATCAATTCTCGGGAATTGAAATAGAGGAATTCCCGGCACGCGTCGCGCAAGTTGCGATGTGGCTGACCGATCACCAAATGAACATGGAGGCGGGCCAGCTGCTAGATAACTGGCTGCCGCGCCTGCCGCTCGAGAAGTCAGCCAACATCCGGGTTGGCAATGCGCTTGATCTTGATTGGGCCGAATTTTGCCCGCCGATGAATCTGCATTTCATTCTCGGCAATCCCCCCTTCATCGGCAAGCAGCACCAGACGCCGAAGCAAAAGGAAGACATTGAAAGAGTGCTGGCGGCCACCACGATGCAGGGCGGCGGCGTGCTCGACTATGTCGCCGCGTGGTACATCAAGGCCGCGCAATATCTCTCCGGCGACAGCGCCGCGAAAGCGAACGAGCGCAAGAACGCGTTCGTGACAGCCGCGTTCTCGAAAGCCGAGCAATCCAACCTGCTCGAAGAACCGGAGACGGGGCCCTATCGCAAAACCGCCGCTGATATTTTTGAACTCGCCGAGACCCAGGATCGCACCGCGCGCGAACGCATCCGTGTCGCGTTTGTGTCAACCAACAGTATTTGCCAGGGCGAGCAAGTGGGCGTGCTGTGGGACTGGATGCTGCGCGAAGGCATGCGCATCGAGTTCGCGCATCGCACCTTCCGCTGGAGCAACGACGCACCGGGCCAAGCAGCCGTGCATTGCGTGATCGTCGGCTTCGGTCTTGCCGCGCGCGTGGACAAATTGAAGAACCGCCGCTTGTTCGACTACGCGCAAGTGGATGGTGCACCGATTGAGGGTAAAGCGAAAAACATCAATCCTTATCTGGTCGATGCGCCCAATGTGGTGCTCACCAACCGGCGCGAACCGGTGTGCGAAGCCCCGCCCATCGTGTTTGGTTCGATGCCGAACGACGGTGGCCATTTGCTGATGGACGATGCAGAAAAAGCCGATCTGCTCAACATCGAGCCTGAAGCCATAGCGTGGATCAAGCCATTCCTCGGCGCGGATGAATTCATCAACCGCATGCCGCGCTGGTGTTTGTGGCTGCAAGACTGCCCGCCCGAAAAGCTTGCCAAACTCCCCGCTGTAAGGAAGCGTGTGGCGCAAGTCAAGGCGCATCGCTTGGCGTCAAATCGTGAAGCAACCAATCGACTTGCAGCCACACCGCAACTGTTTGGAGAAATTCGCCAGCCCAAAGGTGAATATTTGCTGATACCCAGCGTGTCTTCCGAGCGGCGCCAGTTCATTCCAATTGGATTCATGCCGGCAAACACCATCGCAAGCAATCTCACCCTCGTTGTGCCAAACGCGACGCTCTACCACTTCGGCGTTCTCTCCAGCACCATGCACAACACATGGACACGCCATACCTGCGGACGCATGAAGAGCGATTTCCGCTATTCGGCAGGCATCGTCTACAACAATTATCCGTGGCCGGAGCAACCCGCCGCGAAGCAGCAGACCGCAGTCGAACAAGCTGCGCAATCCGTACTCGACGCACGCGCCGCCCATCCCGCGGCCAGTCTCGCAGTGCTTTACGACCCTGACACCATGCCTGCCGATCTTGTGAAGGCGCATCAAAAGCTCGATGCTGCGGTCGACGCGGCGTATGGCTGGAAGGGCCGCCACTCCGATGCAGAGCGTGTGACGTTATTGTTCGAGCGCTATGAAGTTTTGATCGCCGCTTGGAATGCCGCACATGGCACGGTGCCTGCCAGCAACGAAAAAGCGGACTAAAACTACGCAGCCCATTGCTTACTCTGGATTGCTTCTCCATTCATGAAGACGGCAACTCCGCGAGGAGTTGCCGCTTCAAGAAAGTGGAAGTTAGGCGCACTCGGGGAGTGAGAGCAAATTATCGTGAGCTGCGAAGATACTTTGCAAAAGCCTCCAATACATACGACAACGCAATGCGGTATCACAACCCAGAAATAGCTCAGAAAGGTCGATTGAATATCGATTCCCGTTCCCCAAGGCGGCATTTGTCCAACTACGATCACGGCCAATGGGAAGATCAGCATCGTTAAAGCGGCCCGGTTGGTCTTCGTCACGCCTTCAGGTTCTCTAAGAATTGGCTCCGCCATTGGCCACCCGCACCGCTCCTCAGCCCGCGCCAATTCCCTTTGGCGCTCAACGAGTCGTCGCTTTCAACAACGGATTGCCGGACAGGCTAAAAATCTCGCGCGCTCGTGCGGCTACGTCGTTCTTATGCTTCCGCAAGGATTCGATCTCGGATGGTGTCAGCATCCGGGGAGTTGACAAGATAGCGGGCTTCCGACTCGGTGAGATAGTCGAATCCGAATCCGAAATAGTTTTGCCACCAATCTTCGAGTTTTCCATGTTTCTTCCTCAATGTGGTGATCTGCTGCTGCGATGGCGCTATTTTCGCTGAATACGGCTTGCCCGTCAGCACTACAGCAGCGAGCACCATTCCGCCCTGATTTTCAATCCAACCCTTTAGATTTGCAATCGTACCGCCTTGCCCGATGAAATCGTCAACGATCACATAATTGCGGCCAGATTCAGCCTTTCCCGAAAACACTGCTTGTCTTGCGAGCCGCGCAAAACCGCTCGCACCAGTGTGATTGACGACATTCGCCTGCACGATTTTCGGATCGTGTTCCCAACCAAACGCATCAGCGAAAACATCCGCCATTATTTCTGGAATCACATTCCGACCCGATTTTTCTTCTGCATGGACGCTGACAAAAATCGGCGCTTCTTGGTTGAATCGCAGATTTAACCAAGCAATCTTGGAAGCATCAACGGTGGCACCGACGAGGTCACATGCTGCGTCAGCAGCGCCAACATCGCCCGATTTGGCTGCAACATAACCCCGATGGTTCTTCACGGTTGATTCGTCAGCCAGAATCGTGACATCCGGAAATTCGCGCCACGCAGTGCGTCGAATTTCAAGCATCATTCACCAACATCACGCGAATCGAGCAGGCGCACCGCCTCCGGCCCTGGCAAAGCCTCCACGCCCTTCAACTTGCGCTCCATCTGCCGCGAACGCGTCTCGGCAGAGTCGATGGAGTTAGCCACTGTCTGCAATTGCTTTTTCGCATTGGCCAGCACTTCGCCAAACTTGCCGAACTCGGTCTTGACTGCACCCAGCACCAGCCACACCTCGCTCGAACGTTTCTCGATGGCGAGAGTGCGAAAGCCCATTTGCAAACTGTTGAGCAAGGCGGTGAGCGTGGTCGGGCCGGCGATGGTCACGCGGCATTCGCGTTGCAGCCAGTCGCTTAAACCGGGACGGCGCAGCACTTCAGCATACAGGCCCTCGGTCGGCAAAAACAGGATGCCGAAGTCGGTGGTGTGCGGCGGTTCGATGTATTTGTCGCGGATCGATTTGGCTTCGAGCTTAATACGCGCTTCGAGCGCCTTGGACGCCTCTTCCATTGCGGCAGCATCGGCGAGGTCCTGCGCGGCGACGATGCGCTCGTAATCTTCGATCGGGAACTTGGAGTCGATCGGCAGCCAAACTTGTCCGTGCCCGGTGGCAGAGCCATCGGCTTCATCACCTCTGCCCGGCAGGCGAATCGCGTACTCGACCACGTCGCGGCTACCGGGGCGCGTGGCGATGTTGGTGGCGTATTGATCGGGCGTGAGCAGTTGTTCGAGCAGCGCGCCGAGTTGCACTTCACCCCAGGTGCCGCGCGTTTTTACGTTGGTGAGCACGCGTTTCAGATCCCCAACGCCATTGGCGAGAGTTTGCATTTCACCGAGGCCCTTGTGTACTGCTTCGAGCCGGTCAGAGACTTGCTTGAACGATTCGCCGAGACGCTGCTCCAGTGTGGCGTGGAGCTTTTCATCCACGGTCTTGCGCATTTCCTCGAGCTTGGTGGCGTTGTCGAGCTGGATGTCTTTGAGGCGCGCATCCAGCGTGGCGCGCACTTCGGTCAGTTGCCCGTTGAGGCCATCGCCAAAACGCTTGAGCGTGTTGGCCGACTCTTCGCGGCCAGTGCGTGCGTCTTGTGCATTCGCCGCAAGATGGTCGTCGATGGTCTTTTGCAGGGTGGCGAGGCGCTCTTCGACGTTCTTTTGCAGCGCGGTGAGGCGCGCCTCGTTGGCATCGGTAAGCTTGACCAGTTGCTGGGCGAAGCCATCGATCTGGTTGTTCTGCACCGTGGCAATATTGGTGAGCTGCGCGCCCAGCGTTTGGCCGAATTGCGTGACGCTTTGCGCAATCTCCTGCCGGTTGGATTGCGCGCTTTCCTTGATCTCGCTGCGCAGCTCGCGTTCGATGCGCTCGTTGGCTGCGTCGATGCGGTTGAAGCGCTCGGCGAGCGTCGCACTCACTTTTTCGGCGGCTTGTTCCGCAGCTTTTTGCGCCGCACTTTCCACAACGGCATCGGCCTGCGAGGCGCTCCTGGCAAGGATCTTCAGGGCCATGCCGCCAACAATGGCTGCCACCAAGGCTCCCAGGGCCCCTATGGCCACAACCCAGATCAACAGACTCTCCATCAAACGTCCTTGTTGCGCATCCAGTCGGCAGTGCCGAAGAAGGATTCTTGCAATTTAGTTTTCAACGGCTCGGGCACCCTTACCTCTTCCATCGCGCTGAACATGCAAGCGAGCCACTGGTCGCGCTCGTCCACGCCGATGGCAAACGGCAGATGGCGTGCGCGCAGCCGCGGATGGCCGAATTGTTCGATGTACAGGTTCGGCCCGCCGAGCCAGCCGGACAGGTACATCTTCAATTTTTCGCGCGAGCCGTCGAGCGACGCCGGGTGCAACTTGCGAATGCCGTAATACTCCGGCGCCTCGTCCATCAGGTCGTAAAAGCAAGCGACCAGGGCAAACACCACCGCTTCGCCGCCCAGTATCTCGTATGGCGTGCTACCCGCCGCTTGCGGCTCGTCGATCTGCACTACACAGCCTCTCGCAGAGTGACGATGGGCGGGCGTTTGAGCGTGCCCGCAAGCGCGAAGGCGCCGCCCACGAACGCGCACAGCGCGCCGCTCGCCATGCCCGCCACCCACAGCCAGGGGTTGAAGTCCATTGGCAGATGCAACACAAAGTGCCCCACCGCAAAGCCAATGCCCCACGCGATCAGCGC
>JANNCZ010000847.1:0-7682 GCA_031387185.1 Burkholderiales bacterium | reverse complement strand
TCACCGGTTGCCATCGCGCCCTTGATGAACTGCACTACGCCAACCTTCATGCCGTGTCCAAGGGCTCTTGCCACCATGCCAAAACCGGAGCTCGACTTGCCCTTGCCGTTGCCGGTGGTCACGACGATCACGCCGCGTTCGGTTTTGGCGGCTTCGATGTGGCTGTCGACGATTTCCTTTTTGCGCTGCATGCGCTCCTTGTGGCGCTCGTTGAGGCCGGCATCGGGAGCGGTGGGTTCAGTCATGGTGATTCCTTGTTGTAAGTAGTGTGCAGGTTCGCGCGAGTTGTTATTCGGCGACAAACCAGGCCTTGCCATTGTCATCGATGCGCCGCACCGGGTGATGAAAAATGCGCGACAGGCGCTCGGGCGTCAGCATCTCGCCTATTGGCCCGGCCTCGGCGCCGCCCTCTCCGTCGAGCAGCAGAGCGTGCGTGCCGAAGCGCGCGGCGAGGTTGATGTCGTGCACGGCGGTGAGCAACAGGCGCCCTTGATCCGCGAGCGAGCGCAGCAACGTGAAGATGGTCACCTGATGTTGCAAATCCTGGTGGCTACCCGGTTCGTCAAGCAGCATCACCGACGGCGCCTGTGCCAGCAGCATCGCCAGCGAGACACGCTGGCGCTCGCCACCCGAGAGCGTCAGCACATCGCGATCGGCAAACGTTTCCATGCCTACTGACTTCAGTGCGGCCCGAGCGAATTGCACATCTTCCTCGCTCTCCCAATCCCAGCGCCCCAGGTGCGGATGCCGGCCGAGCAGCACGGTGTCGAGCACGCTGGCCGAGAATGCGTCGTGCACGTGCTGTGGCATGAAGCCGCGCACCAGCGCCAGTTCCTGGTGGTCCCAGGTGCTCAAGGCGCGATTATTGAGGCTGATGCCGGTGGCCGGCAACACACCGGCGAGCGCGTGCAACAGCGTGGTCTTGCCGACGCCATTCGGCCCGAGCAGGCACCACAACTGGCCGCCCTTGGCCTGCCAGTTTAGGCCGCTAAGCAGCGTGCGCGTGCCACGTGACAGCGTGAGGCCAGCGGTTTGGAGCGCGCTCGATGGCATGTGGGACTCAGGTGCGTTCATGGCGTCGCAGCAACAAATAGAGAAAAGCCGGCACGCCGATAAACGCCATCACCACGCCCACCGGCAGTTGCACTGGTGCTACCACCGTGCGTGCCAGGGTGTCGGCCAGTACCAGCAGCGTGCCGCCCCCCAGTGCTGAAGCAGGCAGAAGGATGCGCTGATCGTTGCCGGAGACCAGCCGCACGGCGTGCGGAATGATCAGACCAATAAAGCCCACAGTACCTGCCGTGGTGACCGCGAGCGCGGTGGCAATCGAGGCGACCGCATAGAGCCGAAAGCGCAGCGCACGCACATTGACGCCCAGGGTCTGCGCCACCAACGCACCACGCGACAGGGCATTGAGGCCGCGCGCTTCGGGCAGCATCAACAGCAAGGCGAGGATCGCGCCACCCAGCGCCGGCTGCCAGCGATCCACGCCGTTGAAATCACCCATCAGCCAGAACAGCATGCCGCGCAACTTGTTGTCCGGTGCAATCGACAAGATCAGCGTGACAATGGCACCACAGCCGGCCGCGATGATCACACCGGTCAGCAACAGGCGCGGACTACCATCATGCCCAGCGCCTTGCGCAAAGTCATGCCGCGCCAGACCCAGCACCAGCAGCACCGTGGCTGCCGCACCCAATGCGGCCGCCACATGCACCAGCAGCAAACTGGCGCCGATCAACAGCATCGACAATGCGCCCACTGCGGCTCCGCCTGAAATGCCCATCAGGTAAGGCTCGGCGAGCGGATTGCGCAGCAGCACCTGCATCAGTGCGCCCGCCAGCGCCAGCAAAGCACCGACGCCGAACGCTGCAAGCGCGCGTGGCAGGCGCAGGTTGAGCACGATGTCACCGCGCGCACCGGCATCACCACCGGTGAGCGCGATCCACACCTCCTGAGGCGTGACCGTCGCGCTGCCCGCCATCAGCGCCAGCACTGCGGACGCACACGCACTTGCGACGAGCAAACCGAACAGCGGAATGGTGCGCGCAGATTTCATTGCGCGCTTAGTTGGGTTGATACCCGAAGGTCAAAAAGAATCCCTGCGGTGGCGAATTGAACCCATGCGCCAACTGGTAGCGTGCGCGGGTGGCGTTGTCGAGCTTGGCAGCAATGTAGATTTGCTTGGTCACGTTGTAGCGTGCGGTCAGCGTCAACAGATTGTAGGAGGCGAGACCCACCTTTGTCGTTGTACTGTTGATTTCAGTATCAACGCGCTTGTCGGTTGAATACAGGTCCGCGCCGAGCCGCCAGGCGCCAATGCTGCGATACACCCCGACATTGCCAAAGGCCTGCGCGCGCCGGACCAATTGCGGGCCGGTGACTGCACTAGCGGGAATCGAGACCGGGTCCTGAAGCGTGACGTTGGCACGCAGGTCAAAACCGAACCATTGCCCGGTGTAATTGCCCTCCCAGCCATTGACTCGCGCCTTGCCCACGTTGGTGGCAAAACCCGCGACGGTTTGAATCAAATTGGTGTAATCGGTGCGAAATCTGGTCAAGCGCAGCAGGTGTGCGCCGCTATGCCACTGTGCGCCGAAGTCGCGGCTTTTCGCTGTTTCCGGACGCAACCCCGGAGTACCGAAGCCGGGAAAATAGAGTTGATTGAAGGTGGGCGCATTGAAGGCCGTGGACTGCTGCATCAGCAGTTTCCACTCGTTGGTCAGGTTGTATCCGGCCGCAGCGAAGTAGGTATTGGCGCGGCCGAAATCGGAGTAGCGGTCACCGCGCGCATTCAGTTGAAACTCTGCACGGTGCACCGATCCAGAGTAACCGGCGATCCAGGTTGAAACCTGGCGCGCAGGATTGAACTGCGAGGTCGTGCTTTGGCTTTCGGCGCGCTGACTGGACGACTCAGCCGACAGCAGCAGCTTGTGAGTAGGCGCAAGCGTCACCTCATTCAGCCAGGTCAACTGGCGTTGGTCGGTGCGGATGTGGCCGTTCCAGCGAAAATTGAGGGTCTGGTCGCTGCTGTCGGTGCTCTTAGAGAACGTCACCGTCGAGCGCCAGCTGTCAAGCAGGCGATTTTTGCTATAAGCCCCGAACGAGCTTGTCTTGTTTTGCGTCTGATCGACGTTGGTATTGAGGTTAGCCGCCGCCGTCGACGAACTGTCAAAGTTGATCAGGCCGCGCGTTTCAAAAAAACGCAATCCAATTTCGTGTCGCGAATTGAACATGTGCGCCACGTTGGCATTCAGAGTGGTGTTCCGAAACTCGTCATTGTCCGGGTTGACCTTGGCGCGCGTGTTGGCGTTTGTGTTTGGGTCAATGGCGGAAAAATTGGTGGTCTGCAAACCCGCCACGCCAAGGTAAAAACGGGTGTCACCCACCTTGCCACCGAAGTTGAGGTTGCCGGTCATCGTCTCGCGCGAACCCAACGTAAACGAGCCGCCCAGGGCCGGTGCTCCCGTGCCCTGGCGCGTAAACAACTGGATCACGCCACCGATGGCCTCTGAGCCGTACAACGCCGAGACGTTGCCACGCACGATCTCGACTCGTTCGATTTGATCCAGCGTCAACCGTTCCAGCGGGGTGGTACCAAGCGTTGACGAGTTGATACGCATGCCATCGAGCAAGATCAGCGTATGCGTATTTCCGCCGCCGCGAATCGCCACATTTGCACTATTGCCGATGCCGCCATTCTGGACAATCTCGATTCCCGCCGCGCCGCGCAACAAAGCCGGCAGATCAGGGGCCTGGGTATCGCGAATGTCCTCACGGGTAAGCACGGTGGTGCTTGCAAGGGTTTCGGTAACTGCCTGTTCAAGACGCGTGGCGGTCACGACCACTTGCGGTATTTGTTGTGGAAGCACAGCAGTGGAAAAGACGAGCAGAAACGCGGCCAGCGCAAGCGGCCGGACATTGGCAAGACGGCAAAGCATGGACAACTCCTCGAAAAGCCTGCATCCCCGCAGGCGTGAAAGGGCGGGATGAATGTCCTGGCCGGTATCCGGGCTGGCGCGTGCGGCTTCAAAGCCTTCCCGCCGGACACCTTCTCCGGCAGTGGCGTGGGATTTGAGCCTTGCAAAATGACCATCGCCAAAATACCGGCGGTGGCCAAACCTTGCAGCGCTGACCGTTGCGGGGGCAGCTCAGGTAGCCCGCCTGACAGCATCGCAAACTTGCGCGATGTGTCAAAAAGCGGCGGACGCCTGATTCCCGTTTAACCGCTGGAGAGTGAATCCAGCGGCACCAAAACAGTTCACATTTTAACAGTGGCGGTGTTCACAGCCGCTACGAGCACGCCGCCACCACGACACAAAACCCTATCAGCACGTGGCCAATGCACCGCCGCAAAAACAACAATGCAGCCTCGCACATTTAAAACTTACATTCAAAACTGCTGTTAGATGCTTGACTTCATTTGATTTTTCCACCAAGATTGAACGTATGACCGAGTTGGAAACCCTCGAACAAAAGCTCACCCAGTTGGTGGACCTGTACCAGCAGGCGCGTGGCGAGAACCGCGACCTGCGGCAGCGCGCTGCCCAATTGGAGACCGAGAACCGCGCACTCGCAGGCAAAGTAGCCGCTGCACGCACGCAGCTTGAGACACTGATCGAGCGCATTCCTGCCGGTGAAGAGGCCTGAACATGGCGACTGCGAAAGCCACCAAAAATATTGACGTCACCATCCTCGACCGGCAATACCGCGTTGCCTGCCCTGACGACGAGCGCGAGGAGTTGATGGCCTCGGTCGCCTACCTGGACAAAAAGATGCGTGAAATCAAGGGCACCGGCAAGATCGCCGGGGCTGACCGCGTGGCCGTGATGGCGGCGCTCAACATCACCCACGAATTGCTCTCCGCCAAAACCGGCGCGGGCTTTGACTTGGGCGAATACAAGCGTAGAATGATGTCCATGAATTCGCTGGTGGACGAAGCGCTGGCGAATCAAGAAAAGTTGTTCTGACCCTTGTTCTGCAGCGTAAAGGCGCAGTTTTTTACCGGTCGAGAATGTCCCCGAGTATCTTTAAGACGGTAGGCAAAGGGGGCCGTCTTAAAGAAATTCCCTGCAGTGTTGGTCAAGGTTCTTACATTCCTTGTTCCAATAAGCTTGACGCAAGGCGGTTGAAGAATCGATTGCTGTTGTGTGTGTTCTCACCCCTTACAGTGTTTGCACTTGCTGCACGCACTCCCTGAGACGGCGCTGAATGCCCTGATGTGATCTTCGGATGCTGCCGACCTGAACCCTGGTTCAGGATGGGGGCCTGACGGCACTTGCGGGGAACCTGATTTGCAAGCGATGGTGTGTGGATGATGTGGGACCGGCGGCGCGACACTCTCGCGCCGTTTTTCATTTGTGCCGAGCACCTGAACATAGAGGAAACCCAGATGCGTTACTGGCTGATGAAATCTGAACCCTCCGACGTGTCGGTCGATGACCTGGCGGCGTTGCCAAAAAAAACCGTGCCTTGGTATGGCGTGCGCAACTACCAGGCGCGCAACTACATGCGTGATGGCATGGAGATCGGCGATGGCGTGCTGTTCTATCACTCCAGTTGCCCGGAGCCGGGCGTGGCGGGTCTTGCGCAAGTGGCGAGCCACCCCTATCCCGATGCGACGCAGTTCGACAAAAAGAGCAAGTATTTCGACGCTGCCGCAACACAGGAGAACCCGCGCTGGATGCATGTCGATGTGCAACTGGTGCGCAAGACGCGCCTTGTCGCGCTTGCCGAGTTGCGCGAGCATAAAGCACTCGAAGGAATGATCTTGCTCAAACGCGGCAACCGCCTGTCGATCACACCGGTGGCACCGGCAGAGTGGAAATACATCACCGGCAAGCTGATCGGCAAGGAATGATCTGGTTCGCGGCCTACATGGCCGCAGGTGCATTCATCGGCTTCATGGCAGGCCTGCTCGGCGTCGGCGGCGGCATGATGCTGGTACCGATGCTTGCTGCACTGTTCTCCGCGCAGCAGTTTGCGCCAGACCATATCGTGCACCTGTCGCTGGCCACGGCGATGGCGTCGATCATCTTCACGTCTGCCGCCAGCGTGCGCGAGCATTGGAAACTGGGCAGCGTCGATTTCGCCATCGTGCGGCGCATGGCACCGGGCATGGTGGTTGGCACACTCGCGTCCACGGTCGCGGCGGGGTGGATCGCGCAGCGTCATCTCGCGCTGGCGTTCGCGGTCATTCTGATCGGCGGTGCGACGCAGATCATGCTCAATCGCAAACCCGTACCTGGGCGTGCACTGCCGGGTGCTCTGCCGTTGTTTGTGTTTGGCGCGGCAGTGGGTGCGGTGTCGGGCCTGGTCTCTGCCGGCGGCACCTTTCTCACCATGCCCTTCATGCTGATGTGCGGCGTGCCAGTGCGCACGGCTATTGGCACTGGTGCGACGCTGGGCATTCCGGTGGCAGTCATCGGCGCGCTGGGCTACTCGATCTCCGGCTGGAATGTTCCCGGCCTGCCGGATTGGCATCTGGGATTCATTCATCTCGTGGCGCTCGGCGGCATTGTGTTGACGAGTGTGGTGATGGCGCCGATCGGCGCACGCACTGCGCACCGGGTGCCGGTACTAGTGCTCAAGCGCTTGTTCGCCTGCTGTCTCTACGCGGTCGCCGTCAAGATGCTGCTGACCTATTGGTAAACTGCATGCGCCCGCACAATGCATCGCGCCGAGATTCGCGCCGTGGGTCTCTGTGCCCAAGAGACTTGACGCCTTTGCGGAAAGTCGACCGGCCGCGCAGGCTCATCAAACTCCACTCGCATCCCTCCTCCCCCCAGCCTGATTCCATGATCCTGCCCTCGCACTTCGAACCGCTCTGGTCCGCGCCCGAATCCGCTACCGATGAGGGGCTGTGGTTCGTGTTTCACCGCACCAGCCTGCTTATCTTCAACACTCAGGATCCGCCGATGTTGCCGATGCCGGCCGACGTGCTTGGTGGTGGCGTCAACATCGACAAGAGCCACGCGCGCTTTGTTGGCATGCTGGGCCAGACGCCGTGCTGGACCGCGCCTGCACTCGACAATCGCGCACCCGCAGGTCATGCTTTCGAGAACATGCGCGCCCTGTTCAACCGTCTGCCCGATGACTTTCTCGCCATTGGCGGGCGTGCAGTGCAAATGCTGGAGTTCGACCGCGCCCACGCCTTTTGCGGTGCTTGTGCGACGCCCACCGCGATTTTTGAAGGCGGGCGTTCACGCAAGTGCGGCAGCTGTGGCGAGACCTATTACCCCAAAGTGTCACCGGCGATGATGGTACTGATCAAGCGCGATCTGCCGTCGGGCCGCGAGTTGCTGCTCGGACGCAGCGCACGTTTTGCGCGCGGCATGTATAGCGCGCTGGCCGGCTTCGTCGAACCATCTGAATCGATTGAAGAATGCATTCACCGCGAAGCGTTCGAAGAAGTCGGTGTCAAAGTCAACAATCTGCGCTACTTCTCGAGCCAGGGCTGGCCCTTCCCCAACTCACTGATGATCGCGTTTGTCGCAGACTACGAGTCTGGCGACATCGTGCCGCAGGAAGGCGAGATCGAAGACGCGCAGTGGTTCAAGCTGGACGCCTTGCCACAGTTACCGCATCGCCTGTCGATTGCGCGGCGCTTGATTGATAGCGTGATCGCTGAAGCGCAAGCCTGACATTCGCCCATTCTTTTAGAGGCATCCCATGGAAATATT
>JANNCZ010000816.1:0-6399 GCA_031387185.1 Burkholderiales bacterium | reverse complement strand
ACAAGCACGTCGATGGCAGACAGGAGGTGTTTGCCGATGCGCCGGTACCGGACGCGCGGCCTGTTTCAGTCTGGCTGCACACGGGTGATGGCAGCACCGAAGCCGTCGCGGCCCATGCTGCGGCCGCCGACCTGATTGGTAGGCTTGACGTGCCGATGGAGAGCGGCGCTGCGCCCTCGCAGGACGCGCTGATCGTGGTGACGCCGCTTGGCATCGATGCGACCAACGCCGCCCTCGACGCCGGGCTGGACGCGACGCGCACCGTGGCTCTTGACACCCTGCTGCCGCTGGTCAAGCGCCGCACCCTGATGACGACGGTAGTGACACGTCCTGACATGGCCGCCGCTGCCCACGGACTCTTGGGCTCCGACGGCGTGCCGGTCACGCTGATCCGCGACAGCGCGGGCTTTGCTGCCCAGCGCATTCTCGCCACCGTCGTCAACGTCGGTTGCGACATCGTGCAGCAGCGCGTGTGTTCGCCCGCCGATCTTGACCTTGCAGTCACGCTCGGTCTGTCTTACCCGAAAGGCCCGCTCGCGTTCGGTGATGCGCTCGGGCCGATGCGTGTACTGACGATCCTGAAAAATATTTACAAGCTCACGGGTGATCCGCGCTATCGCCCCAGCCCCTGGCTGACGCGCCGTGCGCGGCTCGGCATTTCCCTGTTGACGCCCGAGGCGTGATGCCGATTTAACCGAATCCTGTTTGCCCTTGTGTTCTCGCCGGTTCTTCAAACGCAGCACCTGTATTTTCCGTATCACCCAAGAGACCGGTCTTGAGCCGGCCATCTCCATCACCCAAAACTTTCGTATGAGGTAAATCATGCTCGACGCTTATATCTACAACGGCCTGCGCACACCCTTCGGCCGCCACGCAGGCAAACTCGCCACCGTTCGCACTGACGACCTGGTGGGCGGCGTGATGAATGCGGTAATCGCCGCCTCGCCCTTCAAGGCTGAACACATCGAAGATGTAATTCTGGGTTGCGTCAATCAGGCCGGCGAGGACTCGCGCAATGTCGCGCGCAATGCGCTGCTCGCAGCCGGCCTGCCGCAGACCGTGGGCGGCCAGACCGTCAATCGCCTGTGTGCCTCGGGCCTCGCGGCGGTGATCGAATCAGCGCGTGCCATCACCTGCAAGGAAGGCGAGTTGTATCTGGCCGGCGGCGTCGAGTCAATGAGCCGCGCCCCCTTCGTGATGTTGAAGTCGGAGTCACCATTCGCACGTGAATTCAGGATGGCCGACACCACCATTGGCGCACGCTTCCCCAACCCCAAGCTGGTCAAGCAATACGGCAATGACTCCATGCCCGAGACTGGCGACAATGTTGCCAAGGAATACGGCATCACGCGCGAGCAATGCGACGTCTTCGCCCTCGCCTCGCAAGCCAAGTTTGCCAAGGCCCAAAAAGATGGCTTCATGGCCGGTGAAATCGCCCCGGTCACGCTGCCGCCGAAATCGAAAAAGGACGAACCGGTCACCGTGAGTGTGGATGAGCATCCGCGCGAAACCACGATCGAGACGCTCACCAAACTCAAGAACCTGTTCGAAGGTGGGGTCGTCACGGCCGGCAACGCCTCAGGCATCAACGATGGTGCAGCTGCGCTCTTCGTCGGCAGCAAGGCTGCAGGCGACAGGGCCGGTGCCAAGCCCATGGCAAAAATACTTTCCGCTGCTTCAGCTGCGGTGGCGCCGCGCATCATGGGCGTCGGCCCGGCCTATGCGATCCCCAAGGCGCTGGAGCGCGCCGGCCTCACGTTGAAAGACATGGACATCATCGAGATCAATGAAGCGTTCGCGCCGCAGGTACTGGGCTGCCTGCATCTCATGAAAGTCGATTTCAATGACGCACGCGTCAACCCCAACGGCGGTGCGATCGCCGTCGGACATCCGCTCGGCGCGTCCGGTGCGCGCTTGACGATTTCCGTGGCGCGCCAGTTGCAACGCATGAACGGCAAATACGCCGTCATCAGCCTGTGCATTGGCGTCGGCCAAGGCCTCGCCATGGTGATCGAGCGCGTATGAGCACCGGCGCAAACGGAACAGCCGGCAACGCCAACGACACCGGCAGCGGCGTCGCCATGCGCGACGAAGGCACGCCAACCCAAATGCGCATCGAGCAACGTGGCGCCGTGGTCATTCTTACCATCAGCAACCCGCCCATGCGCAATGCGCTGGGGCCCGAGGTCTATCGCGGCTTGGGCGAGATCGCCGAGCGCGCCAGGAGCGACAAGTCGATCCGCGCAGTGATCCTGACCGGCGCCGATGGCGTGTTTTGTGGCGGGGGCAATCTCAATCGCATCCGCAACAACCAGTCCAAATCGCGCGAGTATCAGGCCAACGGCATCGACATCCTGCATGGCGCAGTGCGCCAGATCCGCGCAAGCCCGGTGCCGTTCATTGCAGCGGTCGAAGGCGCAGCGGCCGGCGCGGGCTTCTCGATTGCCATGCAGTGCGACATGATCATCGCTGCCGAAGATGCCAAGTTCACCATGGCCTACGTCAAGAGCGGCCTGACGCCCGATGGCGGTGGCTCGGCCATGCTCGGGCGGTTGCTGCCACGCCAGCTCGCGTTTGAGTTGATGGCGTTTGGCGATGTGATTTCCGCACAGCGCCTGCATGCGCTCGGTGTTGTGTCTCAATGCGTTTCCAAAGGTGATGCCCTGAAAGCCGCTCTGGTGGCGGCTGAGCGGCTGGCCAATGGGCCACGTGGCACTATCGGGCGGATCAAGCGGCTGTCCGAGAAAGCCATGCCCTCACAGGACACGCAGCTTGATCTGGAGCGCGATTTGTTTGTCGACAACCTGCACACGGCGGAGGCGCGCGAAGGTGTCGGCGCTTTTCTCGAAAAGCGCAAGCCCGATTTTTCGGACAAGGCATGAGCGGAGCCAGCCCGGTCATTCGCGAACTTGCTGCGCGCGAATGGGGCAAGCGCCGCCGCATTTATCTGCTGCGCCACGGCGCGGTCAGCTACTACGACGCCGCTGGCAATCCGGTGCCGTCGAGCGACGACGTGCCGCTCAACGAACTCGGGCGCAGCCAGGCAACCGCTGCTGGCGCGATGCTCAAGGACGTCAAGTTTGACCGCCTGATCGTCTCCGGCTTGCCACGCACAGTGGAAACCGCCCAGCGCGTGCTCGCCGAAAATCGCCACGGCACGCCGCGCACCGAGACGATTGGCGAACTGCGTGAAATCAAAGGCGGAAAACCCGACGACATCAGGGAACATGAAGCCGAGGCCGTGTTCACCCAGGTGTTTGGCCGGCCCAACAACTTTGGCGTGCCCTTCCTCGGCGGCGAATTGCTCGGTGACTTCACCGACCGTGTCCACGCTGCGTTCGCGCGCGTGCTCGCCGATCCTTCATGGCAAGAATTGTTGATGGTGCTGCACGGCGGGACCAATCGCGCCATCCTCTCCTATTGCCTCTCAGGCGGCCAGCGCCAGTTTCTTGGCGCCCTGCATCAAACCCCCGCATGCATTAACCTTGTAGATGTGGGCGATGCAGCCAATCACGACTATGTGGTGCGCGCCATCAATATCGCGCCGCCCGACTTGATGCAAACCGCGACGCGCAAAACCACGCTCGAAGAATTGTTTGAAAATTTTCTCGCCTATCGCATGGAAAAATAAAAAGGTCAGACCCCTTTATTTCCTTATTTTTCTGCGGCACGTTCGAATGGGGTCCGACCCCAATTATCTTGACAGCCTCTTTCTGGAATGATCGATGTTTGAAGAATTCATGGGCACCAAGCCGGTGTCCGACCAACAGAAATTCGATACCGGCGCGCTGCACGCTTATCTGCAGGCGCACGTGCCAGACTATCCGGGCAAGAGTGCAAATGATTTAAGCGCCGAGCAGTTCAAGGGCGGTCAATCGAACCCGACCTTCAAGCTCAGCGTGAAAGAGGGCAGCCACACCGCCCACTTCGTCATGCGCACCAAGCCCGGCCCGGTGGCCAAGCTATTGCCCTCGGCGCACGCTATCGAACGCGAATACCGCGTGCAGGCTGCGCTGGGCAAAAACGGCTTCCCCGCAGCGAAGATGCACGCGCTATGCGATGACGAATCCGTGATCGGCCGCGCGTTCTACATCATGGAAATGCTCAACGGCCGCGTGTTGTGGGATCAAGCCCTGCCCGGCATGACACCTGCTCAGCGTGGTGACGTGTATGCCGAGATGAACCGTGTGATGGCGAAGCTGCACACCACCGATTACAAGGCGATTGGATTGGAGTCGTATGGCAAGCCGGCCAACTACATCGCGCGCCAGATCGAGCGCTGGAGCAAACAATACAAGCTGTCCGAGACCGAGTCGATTCCCGAAATGGACCACCTGATCGAGTGGTTGCCGAAGAATATTCCGGCGGGCGACGAGACCACCATCGTGCACGGCGACTACCGTCTCGACAACATGATCTTCCATTCCACCCTGCCGCGCATCCTCGGCGTGCTTGACTGGGAGTTGTCCACGCTTGGCCATCCGTTGGCCGATTTTTCGTATCACTGCATGAGCTGGCACATCGCGCCGGGACAGTTCCGCGGCATTCACGGCATCGACTTTAAAGCGCTCGGCATTCCCACTGAGTCCGAATATATCGATCTGTATGGCCGCAACACCGGCCGCTCGATCAGCACGCGCGACTGGCGCTTTTACATCGCCTACAACATGTTCCGCCTGTGCGGCATTTTGCAGGGCATCATGAAACGTTATGTCGATGGCACCGCGGCCAGCCCGCAGGCGCTCGATGCCGGCGCGCGCGCCAAACCGATGGCGCAGATGGGCTGGGCGCTGGTGGAGAAACTGTTGAAGCACTGAACATCGATGCACATTTATTTCGTACTGCACTGTCACCCGGCACAGACAGATTTCACCTAGAGAGGAAACGCATCATGGATTTCGAATACTCCCCCCGTTGTCAGGAACTTCGCGTCAAGCTGCTCAAGTTCATGGACGACCACATTTATCCGAACGAGCACAAGCACCACGAAGAAATCGAGGCCAACCGCGCCCAGGGCAACCCCTGGGTGCCGCTCAAGCTGATCGAAGAACTCAAGGTCAAGGCGCGTGCGCAAGGCTTGTGGAACCTGTTCCTGCCGCGCTCGCCGCGCGCTCCTGACGGCGGCCTCTCCAACCTCGATTACGCGCCGCTGTGCGAAATCATGGGCCGTATCTACTGGGCACCCGAAGTGTTCAACTGCTCGGCACCCGACACCGGCAACATGGAAACCCTGGAGCGCTACGCCAGCGAGGAGAACAAGCGCCTGTGGATGGACCCGCTGCTGCGCGGCGAGATTCGTTCCTGCTTCGCCATGACCGAGCCGGAAGTGGCATCGTCAGATGCGACCAACATTCAGTCATCGATCACCCGCGACGGCGACAGCTACATCATCAACGGCCACAAGTGGTGGTCGTCAGGCGCACCCGACCCGCGTTGCGCCATCTTCATTTTCATGGGCAAGACCGACCCCGCCGCCCCCAAACACTCGCAACAGTCGATGATCCTGATTCCGCGCGACACGCCCGGCGTCAAGATGGTGCGCCCGCTCACGGTGATGGGCTATGACGACGCGCCGCACGGCCACGCCGAGATGTTGTTCGAGAACGTGCGCGTGCCGGTCTCCAACCTGTTGCTCGGCGAAGGCCGCGGCTTCGAAATTGCCCAGGGCCGCCTGGGACCCGGCCGGATTCACCACTGCATGCGCTCCATCGGTGCCGCCGAGCGCGCTTTGGAATTGATGTGCAAGCGGTCGCTGGCACGCGTGGCATTTGGCAAACGCGTGTCGGACCAGGGTGTGACGCAAGAGCGCATCGCCGAATCGCGCATCATGATCGACTCGACCCGTTTGCTGGTGCTCAAAGCCGCCTACATGATGGACACCGTGGGCAACAAGATCGCGCGCTCCGAGATCGCCATGATCAAGGTGCTGGCGCCGACGATGGCCTGCAAGATCATCGACTGGGCGATGCAGGTGCACGGCGCCATGGGCATGTCGGGCGATGTGCCGCTCGCCAACATGTATGCGCACCAGCGCTCGCTGCGCTTTGCCGACGGCCCGGATGAAGTGCATCGCAATGCGATCGCCAAACTCGAATTGGGCCGGCACAGCAGCATTCCGGGTGCGGCAGACAGGGTCGAGATGCCGATTACGCGCGGCTGATCCGCCCGCCCGGTCGCCCTGCTTTAAACCATACAAAGGGACTGCGCAGCGCAGTCCCTTTGCTTGCGCACAGTAGCCACCAAAGGAATCGCCATGATTGACGTTTATAGCTGGGCCACGCCCAACGGCCACAAGATTCACATCATGCTCGAGGAGTGCGGGCTGTCGTATCGCGCGCATCCCATCGACATTGGCAAGGGCGACCAGTTCGCCCCTGAGTTTCTGGAGATCAGCCCGAA
>JANNCZ010000797.1:0-18902 GCA_031387185.1 Burkholderiales bacterium | reverse complement strand
CGAGCACGATCAGCGTCAGGCGCGCCATCGGGCCGAATGCCGAGGGCCATGCTTTGAGCAGCAGTGAATACGCGGTCCACGAGATCACTGCCGCGACGATCCACAAATCCCCCGTCGTCAATTCGAGCTGCGCAAGTTTGTCCCACTGCCCTTTGACGATCACATGCACGACACCAGCGAGCGCCAACCCAACGCCGGCGCCCTGCGCCAGGCCCATGCGCTCCTTGAGAAACAAGGTCGACACCAGCGCGATCAACACCGGCGATACCGAATAGATCAGGCTGATATTGGTGGCCGGCGTCGTACGCGCGCCGATGTAGACCCAGGCACCGCAGATCCACATGCCGAGTGCACCGAGCAGCAAGAACTGCTTCCACTCCACCTTGATCGCAGCGCGCTTGGCTTCAATTTCGCGCCATGAAAATGCCAGCAGCAGCAAGCCCGCGAGCATCCACCGGCCCAGCGCCAGCAGATTGGGGGCGATGGTATTCACTGCGCTGCGCCCAACCAGATAGTTGACGCTCCACAGCGCGGGCGCGATGAAAACCAGGGCGTAGGCCCATTGCTTGCGGTGTTCGGGAGTCACAAAAAAGTTACGGGGCGCGAAGCGCCCCGCTTTATGTCAGTTGATTCGTACTCAGGCAAGCAGCAAACGCCGGTGCGCGATACCAGCCAATGGCGCGGAAGCCGCCAGCAGCGGCCCTGCTGCCACCAATTTCTTGCGGCGCGAATCCACCGTCAAACTCAAGCCTTCAAGGCTGCGCGCGCCAAGCAGCAGCAAATCGCCCTTTTCGGCAAACACTACCTCGTCAATGGTGAACGCCTTCTCCACGCGGATGATGGCAAAGCCAACGCTGCGCGTAATGCGCTGCCCGTTGGCCATCAAGAATTCAACATCCTTCTTCTCGCGCGCGATGCCGATTTTCTCCAGCGTCGTGGCAGGTGCCCAGGTGTACTCGCTGCCGGTATCAACCAGCATGCGCGGCAGCTTGACATGGCGCGAGCGGTCTACCGAATTTTCGATCTTGCAGCCTACCGAGAACGTACCCATGAAGCGTCTCTTTCTGTCCGGCGATGATGCGATGTTGACTCGGGATGAAATCTTACTCCGGTGCATCAAAACGATCCGGGGCGCAAAGCGCCCGCGGGTCGACAGCACTTCACAAGCAGACAACCGTGCCGCCGTGTGGCTGCACGCGGCGGCACGGCTGCACCGGCGGAGACAGTTACTCGATGGTCTTGATCTCTTCGGCAATGGTCGCGAAGATGCGATCGATCTGCACCTTCTCGACAATCAACGGTGGCGAGACGGCGATGATGTCGCCGGTGGCGCGCACCAACACCCCCTTGGCGAAACACCTGGTGAACAACTCGTAGGCGCGCTTGCCCGGCGCCCCCGGACGCGGTTCGAGTTCGAGCGAAGCCACAAGGCCGTTGTTGCGGATGTCGATCACATGCTTCGATCCCTTCAACGCGTGCGCGGCATTCTCCATATAGCCCTCAAGCGAAGCCGCGCGCTCAAACAATTTGTCGCGCTCATACAGGGCCAGCGTGGCGTTGGCCGCCGCGCACGCAAGCGGATGCGCCGAATAGGTGTAACCGTGCATGAATTCAATCGCGCCCTCCGCGGTGGCGCCGATGATGGTGTCGTGAATATCCTGGCGCACGGCGACAGCGCCCATCGGCACGGTCGCGTTGTTGATTGCTTTCGCCATCGTCATCAAATCGGGCTTGACCTTGAACTTGCCGTAGGAAAACGCTGTGCCGAGACGGCCAAAGCCGGTGATCACTTCATCGAATATCAAGAGAATGCCGTGCTTGTCACACAGGGCGCGCAGCTTCTCCAGATAGCCCTTGGGCGGCACCAGCACGCCGGCCGAACCGGCCATCGGCTCGACAATCACTGCGGCAATGTTGGAGGCGTCGTGCAGTGCGATCAGGCGTTCGAGTTCATCGGCGAACTCCGCACCGTGCACCGGCTGGCCGCGTGTGAATGCGTTGCGCGCCAGATCATGCGTGTGGCGCAGGTGATCGACCCCCGGCGCCATGTTGGCCGAATAGGTTTTGCGGTTGCCGGGAATGCCGCCGACACTCATGCCGCCGAAATTGACGCCGTGATAGCCGCGCTCGCGCCCGATGATGCGGGTGCGCGATGCTTCGCCGCGCGCGCGATGATAGGCAAGCGCAATTTTCATCGCGGTATCAGCCGACTCGGAACCCGAGTTGGTAAAGAAAATGCGGTTGAGACCGGGCGGCGTGATCGCGGCAAGACGGTTCGCCGCTTCAAACGCCACCGGGTGGCCCATATTGAAGGTGGGCGCAAAATCCATGCGCGCGACTTGATCCTGCACCGCGCGCACGATTTCATCGCGGCAATGACCCGCGGCCACACACCACAGACCGGCCACGCCATCGAGAATCTCGCGGCCATCCGGCGTCTTGTAGTACATCCCCTTCGCTTCGGAGAGCAGGCGCGGCGCTTTCTTGAACTGCTGATTGGGCGTGAACGGCATCCAGAATGTGGCGAGGTCTTGTTGTACGTCGGTCATGTTCATGCTGGTCTCCTTCGGTCGAAATGGTTCGAAATGAATGCTGGCAGTACGGGGTACGGTGGTGTGGGGATACGGTGATCAACTCTTGACGGCGTGCATCGCCTCTGAAATCGCGTGCTCACCGCGCTTTCGCAGCTCCTGCACAACGTTGCTGCGGTCGCGCGCGCTGCGGTTCTGGCTCACTTTCCACTTGCCGACCATGCGCTCGACGGTGATTTCTATGCCGACAATTTCGGCCAGGCGGGCATCAATATACGCCGGCGCCGAATCGCCCATCTTCCAGGGGGTGTTGTCCGGGGTGCGGCCCTCGTGGGTGCGGGTCAGACGTGCCACCACGCCGCGCACGAATTTTTCGTCATCCCGAATCCGCATCCGGCCGTGCACATGCACCAAGCGGTAGTTCCAGGTCGGCACCGAGCGATGGTCCTCGTGCTTGGAGGGGTACCAGTTGGGCGAAACGTAGGCGTCACCACCGCAGAAGATCACCAGCACCTTCGCCTCGTTTTCGATCTCTTTCCAGAGCGGATTGGCACGCGCCACGTGGGCGATCAGCGTGCCATGCGGCCCGTTGCCCGCATCAAATTCGAACGGCAGCGGGTTGGCATCAAGCCCCTGCGGACCATTGACGACCAGAGAGCCGAGCGGGTACTCCTGCATCAGGCGATGCAACTCCGCGACGTCGGGTTGTGCGAAATGGGTGGGCAGGTACATGGGTGGCGTTGAGATTGAGCAGCTGGGCAGGTGTGTAAACACAACATGATATGCATGCCGGACGCAGCCGTGCGGAGATTTGCCGCATAATCATGCGTGATTTCTGCAATTCTTGATAACATTATGCGAAAAAACCGCAATGTCACTTTGGACGACCACGATCGCCAGCTGCTCACCCGCTTGCAGCGCGACACCACCACTACGGCGGAGGTGCTCGGCTCGGCAATTGGGCTCTCGGCATCGACGATCCAGCGCCGCATCAAGCGCCTGCGCGCAACCGGCGTGATTGAGCGCGAAGTTGCCATCGTCAATCCGGATGCGGTCGGTAAGCGCATGACCTTCATCGTCGGCGTCAAGGTGGATTACGGCCAGAAGGCCGAAGTCAACGCGTTGCTCAAACGCCTGCTCGCCGACCCGCGCACGCAACAGGCCTACTACGTCACCGGCGAAGTCGATTACATCCTCACCGTCATCGTTCACGACATGCAGGACTACGATGCTTATTCAAAAACCTTGCTGATGTCGTCCCCGGCGATGCAACGTTTTCAGTCCAACGTGGTGATCGACGGTTTGCGGGTCGGATTGGAGATTGCGGTGGATGCCGCAACGCCTGCGGCCAAGACCCCGATCAAAGGCAAATTGGCGCGTTAAACCAAGCGCGTGAGACAGCGGCCCGAAACCATTGATGGAAGCCACTCTTAAGCCTTCTTCCGAGCAATCCATGACTCAGGCAGGTGCCGCGTAACGCTGCTTCGACGCGCGAATCATTTCAATCAGCGCTTGTGAGGGGTCACGCCCTTCGCGCCGCGCGCGCTCCTTGGTCTCCACCCACAACTGCAGGTCGGCCTGACCCTGCTCGGCGTGGCGGTTCCATTGCTGATCAAGCGGCGTCGTCAACTCCAGGCGAATGCCGTTGGGGTCATGAAAATAAATGCTCTCCAGCATGCCCTTGTGGTCAATCGGGCCGATGAAATCGACGCCATTGCTTTTGAACCATTCACACCAGCGGCGAATTTCGGCCGGGTTGGCAGCCTGCATCGCCACGTGATTGAACGTGTCGTAGGCCGGATGCGTCGATTTGGCCGCAGGCGGCAAACCGGTGCATTCGAAAAAGGCAATGGTCGAGCCATCCGCCATGCGGAAGAAAATGTGGAAGTAGGGAAACTCCTGTCCGGTTGACGGCACCTGGTCGTCGAAGATCGTGCTCGCCAGTTCCATGCCGAGGATGCGCGTGTAAAAGTCCGCCGTCGCCGCCACGTCGTGCGTGACGTAGGCGAGATGGTTGAGCATTTGCGGGATCAGGCCCGCCGGGCGGGTCAGGTTCGCCGGGCGGCTCAGGCCCCGAGCCGGCGCTTTTGTCATCACTGCATTCATGTTCAATGCCCTCCGTTGCGAAGTTTGTTCCCAGGCCGGCGCCGCATCACGCCGCCAATGCCGCCGGCGCTGCGCGCGCCGCCACCACCGGCATCACCTCGCGCGCGAACTTGGTCATCGAGCGCTCGACCAGGTCGGCCGTCAGAGCGCCGAAATTATGCATGGTCGCCACGTGGCGAATCCCCATTTCATACAGGCGGCACATCTTCGCCGCCACCGTTTCGACCGAACCGAACAGGCAGATGCCGTTGGTGATGATGTCTTCGTACACGTGCTGCTTGGCGTAGAGCCGCGTATCGACATACAGGTCGTAGGCCGCCTTGCACTGCGCCTGGGCTTCTGCGTCGGTGTCGGCCACGTAGGTGTGCAGGGTAAACACATGATCGTCGTCGTCCGCCGCAAGGCCGGCCTCGGCACGGCCGCGGCGATACTCGGCCAGCATGGTGCCGATATCCTCAAAATCCCTGCACGATGCATAGGGCACGGTGAAGATGCGATTCGCCTGTTTGCCGACATGATAGGCGGCCTCGCGCGCCAGCACCGCCACATAGATTGGCGGCACGCGGCCGCTCCCACCACCATTGGCACCATGGGGCAGCACGTTGAGCATGACTTTCTCGCTTTTCGAAAACCGCCCGGCATAGGACAGCGTTTCGCCCGCCATCAGTTTTTTGACGATGTCGAGGTTTTCGTTAAAACGGTCACGCTTCTCGGCGGGCGACGCGTCATAGCCGGTGAACTCGTGGCTCAGGTAGCCCGAGCCGACGCCGAACACGAAACGCCCGCCGCTCATCATGTCGAGCATCGAGTAGGTCTCGGCGACGCGGCGCGGATCGTGGAACGTCAGGATGGCGATCGCGGTGCCGAGGCGGATTTTTTTCGTACGCTGCACCAGGGCCGAAAGCATCACCGCCGGGTCCGGCACGACGCCGTATTCATGGAAGTGGTGCTCGGCGCAGAAGAAGGTGTCGTAGCCGAGCGACTCGCCCAGTTCGCACTGCTGCATCACCTGCGCATACAGTTGCGCCACCGTGCGCGGCAGGCGCGGATGGTGGTCGTTCACCGAAAAAACCGAGTAGCGCAGCGGCGCTGGCGTATTCATCGAGGCAGTCTCCGGTAGGATGCGGGGATAGACAAGCATTCTACCTAGTGAACGGCCTTGTCCAAAAAAGCCAAAGAGGAGAACAACATGAAGCAAGCCACATTCCTATCCGCCTGCGCGCTGGCTGCGGCACTCGTATCGTCAGCAGTGCCAATCGCGGTGCACGCGCAGCCCTGGCCCGCCAAACCGATCACCTGGGTGGTCGGCTTCCCGCCCGGCGGCGGCGCCGACGCGGTGGCGCGCATGGTGTCGGCCAAGGTGTCGCAAAACATCGGCCAGCCGATCCTGGTCGAGAACCGGCCCGGCGCGAGTTCCACCATCGCCGCGCAGTATGTGGCGCAGGCCCCGGCCGACGGTTACATCTTCTTCAATGCCGAGACCGGCGCCCTGGTCTACAACTCGGCCCTCTACGCCAAGCTCAACTACGATGGCCTGCGCGATTTCGCGCCGGTGTCGAACATGATCCGCGCGCCCTTGCTGCTGCTGGTGCATCCGCAGTTCGCCGCGACTGACCTGAAGAGTCTGATCGATCTCGCCAAAAAACAGCCCGGCAAGCTCAACTACGCCTCGCCCGGCAAAGGCATCGCCCACCATCTCGGCATGGAGATGTTCAAGATGCGCGCCGGCATCGACATCACCGACATCGCCTACAAGGGCATCGGCCCGGCCACGCAGGACGTGCTGGCCGGTCAGGTGCCGATGGCGGTAATCGACACCGTGGTCGCCCTGCAGCAGGTACGCGCCGGCAAGCTGCGCGCGCTCGCCGTATTCTCGAACACGCGGCTGTCGATATTGCCCGACGTACCCTCGATGGCCGAATTGGGTTTTGCTGATCTCGACATCGCACCGATCGTCGGCGTGGTCGCACCGCGCCAGACGCCGAAAGACATCGTCGCGCGCATGGCCGCAGAAATCGCGAAAGCCGTACGTGACCCGGAAGTGGCCGCAAAACTCACCGGCCTCGGCCTCGAGATCGTCGGCAACACCCCCGAGCAGTTCAGTGCCTATCTGGAGGGAGAAGCGAAACGCATGCTGCCGATCATCAAGACGCTCAACATTCGCCTGGACTGACTCCGCCGCAGCGTAGCGGCCACGCACTGCGGCAGCGTCAGTGCGCTCGGAGCACCAACTCCGCGCCCTTTTCCGCAATCATGATCGTGGTGGCGTAGGTGTTGCCCGAGATCATCGATGGCATCACTGAGGCGTCGATCACGCGCAGGGCGTCGAGGCCTTTGACGCGCAGGGTTGCGGGATCGACCGGCGCATCGCTTCCCGTTCCCATGCGGCAGGTGCCGACCGGGTGGTAGACGGTGGAGCCGGTGTTGCGCGCAAAGTCGATCAACTCCTGATCGTTGGTGGCGTCCGTGCCGGGCCAGGTTTCGCTCTCGATGTAGGTGGACAACGGTGCTGCGCCAAACAGGCGGCGCACGTATTTGAGACCGCCCAACAAGGCCTCAACATCGCGTTCATCAGCCAGGTAGTTGGGTTGAATCTCTGGCGCTGCGAACGGATCGTTGGAGGTGATGCGCACATGACCACGGCTGTGCGGGCGCAGTTGCTGCACACCGCAGGTAAGGCCGGGCAGGCGCTCCATCGCCGCCTGCCCCATCTTGCCGCGCTCGAAACTGGCGGGGGCGAATAACAGCTGCACATCGGGGCGCAGCGCAGACTCTGCGCCCCTGTTTGGCGTTGCTGACGCCGCAGCCGTCCCCTGCCCATGCCCCATTGCGTCATGCCCCGCTGCACCGGCATCGCTGCCAGCAACATGAATGAACCCATACGCATGCGCCACCGCGCTCGACAACACGCCGCGCCGCGCAAACAGATACTTGAACACTTCGAGTGCCACGCGCGGCAAGTGGGTGCGCTCGTTGAGCGAACCAGTGCCACGCACGCGCGCAGCCACGCGGGCAGCATAGTGATCGACCAAATTCTCGCCCACCCCCGCCAGCGCATGGGTCACGCCTACGCCTGCCGCCTGCAACACAGCAGGGTCACCGGCACCCGAGAGTTGCAACAATTGCGGTGAATTGATCGAGCCGCCCGCGAGAATCACCTCGACCGCTGCTTGCGCGACGCGCAATTGGCCTTGATGTCGATATTCAATCCCGGCAGCGCGGCGGCCGTCAAACACGATGCGCGTTGCGTGTGCATGCGTGCGCAAGGTCAGATTGGGCCGCGCCAACGCTGGCCGCAAATACGCATCGGCTGCACTCCAGCGCCGCCCGTCCTTCATCAAATATTGGTAGTAACCCGCACCGCGCTGGTCACCCGAGTTGTAGTCCGGGTTGAGCGGCTCGCCCAGCGCGCGCAACGCGCCGATGAACGCGGCGCACAGTGGGTGCTGCATGCGCGGGTCGGTGACCTGCAGCGGGCCGTCGTGGCCGCGCGTGGCGGCGTCCTCGTTGGTGCCGCTGGCGCGGCTTTCGGCGCGGCGGAAATACGGCAACACTGCGTCCCAGCCCCAGCCGGCGGCGCCCTGTGCGACCCAATCGGTGTAGTCCTCAGCCTGACCGCGCACATAGAGATGGCCGTTGATCGAGCTGGAGCCGCCCAGCACGCGCCCACGCGGACAGGGAATGGAGCGATTGCCGGTATGCGGCGCAGGTGCATTCGCATAACCCCAGCCGACACTGTTGTCGAAAATCGTGCGCGTAAAACCGGCCGGCACCTTGATCCACAATTTATTGTCGGTGCCGCCCGCTTCGAGCAACAACACGCGGTGACGGCCCGACGCCGTGAGCCGGTTGGCGAGCACGCAGCCGGCTGCACCAGCGCCGACGATGATGTAGTCCCACGTCTCCCGATCGCGCACCTGGGCAAAGACCCCTTCAGTCATGATGTGACACCGTAACGCTCACTGTATCGACCGCAAGCATCACTGCATCACCAGATCACGCGCATCCCGCGCGGCATCGGCCACGGCGGCCTGTTCGATCAGCGGCCCTGCGCCAGCTACTGTGGCCCGCACCAGATAGCGCGGCAGGCTCGGCTCAAACGGCCGGCCGCGATGGAGCATGCAGCGGTTGTCCCAGATCAACAGATCGTGTGCCTGCCAGACGTGGGTGTAGACGAACTGCGGCTGCACCGCAAACGCGAGCAGTTGATCGAGCAGTGCGCGCGCCTCAGGTTGCGCCATGCCTTCAATGCCCGACACGTGCGAGCCGATGTAGATCGATTTCTCGCCCTGGTCAGACACGCGCACCAGCGGCTGGCGCACCGGCGGCACGGCAGCGCGCTCTTCCGGTGTCACCACCCGTGCATCGACTTGCGCGCGCGAGTGCGAGAAATCGTGAATCGCAATTTTCCCCTCTGCGGCGCGCTGGAGTTCACCCGGCAGCGCGCGCCACACCACGCGCAGGTTGATGAACTCGGTCTCGCCGCCCTTGGCCGGCACGATGCGGCCAGACAGCAGCGAGGCATGCGCCGGCACCGGCTTGAACGAGGAATCGCTGTGCCACAACTGGTTGGCACGCGTGTTGAGCCACTGCCGGTGCGATGGTTCGACCACCGCGCCATCGGCACCGATGTTGGTCAGGATCACCACCTCGCTGCCCTGCCCCTGCGCACCCAGCCGGGTTTTTTCCAGCGCCCCAAAGCGGCGGCTGAAGGCGATTTGCTGCGCGTCATCAATCTGCTGCCCGCGCAGGATCACCAGCGCATGGCGCTCGAAGGCGTCGTGAATGTGCGCAAAGACGGCATCGGACAAGGGTTGGCGCAGATCAACGCCGGTAACCTCGACGCCAAACAAGGGATGCAAAGATGTGGAGGTAAGCATGGGCTATGGTGGCGCAATGAGTGCGCGGGAAGCGGTAGCAACAGGTGGCAGGAAACCCGATGTAAGTTTGCTCTGAAACTACCGTCAATTTACTATGATTGATCCGCCGCAACCCGCCCCTACCCCGCCGCCCGCAACGGCTGATTCGGCGACCCGCCACCCCAACGCGGCAGACCCGCGAGGAACTGCACGATACCCACCGTCAGCCCCATGCCAATGCCAATCTGCGTGGCCAGCTGGTAGTTGCCGAACATATCCAACAAATAGCCGCCGCCAAACGCGCCAAGCGAGCTGCCGATCTGGTGGCTGGAGAACGCCAGCCCCTGCACCATCGCCTGCCAGTGCAGGCCGAACATCTCGACCACCGCGCCCGAGATCAGCGGTGCTACGCCGAGCCATAAAAATCCCATCAGCGCGGCGAACACCAGCGTGGTGTCCGGTGTCGGCTGCGCGCTGAAATACCAGGCCAGCACCAGCGAGCGCACAAAATAAAGCGCACCCAGCAGCATCGGCTTGGACCAGCGCCCGCCCGCCCAGCCGAAGAACAAACTGCCCAGCACATTGAATGCACCGATGGTGCCGAGCGCCTTGGCCGCCAGCATTGGCTCCTGCCCGCACAGCGCGAGATACGAGGGTAGATGCGTGGTCAGAAACGTGAGCTGCAGGCCGCACACGAAATAGGCACCGGCCATAATCACGAAGGGGCGATGGCGCAGCGCGAGGCCCATCACCGCCATCGCCGATTCCGAGCCCGCGCCGGACTTTGGGCGCGGCGGTGTCACCACCTTGTCAACGCGCCCGGCCATCCACGCGAACGGCAACATCAGCAGCGCGATGATGGCAAAACCAAACACCCCCGCGCGCCAGCCCCACTCGACATTGAGCAGTTGCCCGAGCGGCGCGGTGAACAAAGCCCCGAGCGAACCGGCCGCCGACACCATGCCCAGCACCGTGCTGCGCACCGCCGGCGGCACCGGGCGCGAGGCCACCGCCATCGCCATGCCCGAGCCGCAGCAGGCCAGCGCCGCGCCGATGAAAATGCCGGCACCGACGATCACCCCGAGCAGGCTGTGGCTTAACGCCAACGTCAGCATGCCGAGCGCGTAGAGCAACACACCGGACATCACCACCGGACGAAAGCCAATGCGTGCCGCGAGCGCGCCCGCCATTGGCTGCAGGATGCCCCAGGCGATGTTCTGAATTGCAATCGCCAGCGTGAAATCGGCCACCATGATCGACAGATCCTTGATGGCCGGCTGCACAAACAGGCCGAGGCTTTGGCGCAAGCCCATCGCCAGGCTCAGCATCAGCGCCGCACCGATCAGGATCGGCGCCGCCGCGCGGATGGCAACGCGCGCGTCGCTCATGCTGCCGCCAGCAGTTCGCACACTGCGGTTTCGATGAAGGCCGCATCAGCGGCGCACTGCGACGGGTTGCCGGCGCGATGGCCCCAGATCGAGGGAATCGGTTTGAGTGTGGCGTGTTTCAGATGCGGCAGTTCGCGCCGGTTGTCTTCGACGCGGAAATACAAATCGTGGTCGCCCGGCATCAGCAATACCTTGGCGCGGATCGAAGCGAGGGCGCGTGGCAGGTCGCCGCTGAAATTGGCGTCATCACTGATGTCACCATGCTGCCAAGTCCACAGTTGCGCGAGCAAATCCACCGGATCGCGCCGCGCAAAATTGGCCTCCCAAAAACGCACCAGAAAATCTTCCAGCGAAGTAAAGCCAATCGTGCGCCACACCTCCTCGCGATAAAACGCCTGCGACAGCGCCCAGCCGGCATAGACCCGCCCCATCGCACGCTGGCCACGCACCGGCCGCGCGGTAAACGCGCCGTCAACGTAAGCCGCATCCGCCGTCAGCGCCGCACGCACGCTCTCCAAAAACACCGCGTTGTGCGGCGCGCAGCGCGCCGACCCGCACACCACCGCGATGCGTTCGACCATTTCCGGAAACGCCACCGCCCAGTGATACGCCTGCATCGCGCCCATCGACCAGCCGTAGACCAGCTTGACCTTGCTGATGCCGAATACCTCATGCAGCAAGCGCTGCTGCACCCGCACCGCATCGTAATACGTGACGTTGGGATAGCGGTCGCCGATGAGCGGCCATGGCGTATTGGACGGCGATGACGACAAACCGTTGCCGAACAAGTTGGGGATGATGATGAAGTATTTTTCGGGGTCGAGCGCGCCGCCCGCGCGCACCAGCCACTCGGTGTCGGTGTGCTGCGCGCTATACGAAGTCGGGTAGACGATGACGTTCGACTTGGCCGCGTTGAGCGTGCCGTAGGTGGTGTACGCGATCTGCATCGCTGAAAATGTGCGGCCCGATTGCAGGATGACATTGCCTGCCTGGAAGGTGTGCACCGGGCTTGTGGTGATGCTGCTCATAAGCGAGTCTGCTCCGAAGTGGCCGAGGTGGCCGGTGTTGCGGGGTTTATCCGTGACCAGCACGATCAGTCAAACACAGCAAGGGATTGTACGAGCCACCGCGTGGGAGTTTGCCGCGTGGGCCGAAACCATCCTGGAAGTACATGACAAGAATGGCTATGGCTGCGGTTTTTCGGCCATCATCGCCCCAGAACCCGCATGCACCAACGGTTTTCAGGAACGTCACTATTCGGTCTTGGGCTATCTATCGCCAGCCCAGGGCGCCAATCGGACTATCCCCAACCATGCATAATTCCCGGCAGACTTGCTTTCTATATGGCGCCCAATTTGTCGGGCAGTCCATGCGCTTCAACCCTTCGCTCGTTCTGACGCGCCGCGCGCCGCACATCTCCACGCCGGCAGTTGTGAAGGCGCTGCATCGTTCCTCATTCGCTCTATGCCGGACAATACGCAATCACACGAGAGGAAGGTCTCATCCATGCAATGGGTCTATCTGGCGATTGCCATCGCATCCGAAGTGGTGGCCACTTCCGCACTCAAGGCGGCGGAGGGCTTTACGCGCCTGGTGCCTTCGGCGCTGGTGGTGGTGGGTACAGCCTGGCGTTTTATTTCCTGTCGCTCACGCTGCGTACCATTCCGCTCGGTGTGACTTACGCGATCTGGTCCGGGGTCGGCGTGGCGCTGATCACTCTGATCGGCTGGACCTACTATCACCAGGCGCTCAATCTGCCGTCGCTGATTGGTATCGCGCTGATTGTGGCGGGTGTGGTGGTGCTGAGCCTGTATGCCGAGACCGGGCCGCAGTGAACACCAGCGTGCGGCGTCGGGCGTCGCGTTGTTTCCAACGCCAGAGATCACCATGCGTCGCCTCTTACCGCTAGTTTTGCTCTGCGGTTTTTCCTCAGTGGACGCAACAGAGACGTTTGCGGAGCGCGTGGCTTTAGCGAAGAAGATAGAGTCGCAAAAAGAGGGAGCCGCATATCTCTTCGGGAGCTTCTTTCCCGCATTAGGTCCCGCCATGGGCGGAATAATGAAAAAGTGTCTGGTCACTGACGGTGCGAGCCAAGAGAAATTTGCTCTGGTTGCGAATGTCTCGCTAAATGGTGACTTGATTGACGTTGATTTCGAACCCAAAGCGAACAGCACTGCTACCTGTTTTGTAAAGGACTTCGGCACGTTAAAAGCGCCGCCTCCGCCAATCTGCGAATGCGGCGCCCTACCAGTCACGATCGACATCAAGGTAAAGCCGTGATCATCTCCGGCTTTTGCATCAACTGCGCGCTTTGGGCTTTTCCTGCGGCACGGCAAGGCTGGCGCGGCGATAGCGGTCTACCAACGCCGGGGGATTGCCGTCGAGCACACCGAGTTTGGGGCCCCCTCCCGCCGGGGCGTAAAAGTGCTCGGGGGTATACGGCAGCACGTAGCTGCGCTCCAGATGAAACAGTGTGTCATTCGTCAGACCAGTGGCGGCAAACCACTGGTCTTTGGTTTCAATCAGCAAGTCCCAGGCTTTACGGGCGCGCTTGACGCGGCTCCACTCGTTTTTCCGGTAAGAGGTGCCGCCCATCACCGCAACCTGCACCATCCCTTGCGCTTCGTCTACTGCGACCACCAAGGCCGGATGCCGCACCAGTGAGGTGGTGCCATCGGCGTTGTCATAGGGTACGTAGCACCAAACAATGTCGGCTGGCTTGGGCGCAGGCCAACTCATTTCGCCGCGATGCCCCACGCCTTCTCAATCGTTTGGGTTGGCGCAAAGCGGCGGCCTTTGGCTGCAGTGGCCGCACGTGCAGCCAACTTGTCCCACTCGCCCGCCGTAGGTGCACGGGTTCCCACGGGAACGTCACTGGGCTTGCTGTATCTGCCGCTTTCAACATCTTCGGCGAGCCGCGCCAGGGCAAAGTGGGTGACGAAAGTGGCGTCCTGCTGAAAGTAATTGGCCATGGACTCCACGCGCTTGCGGCTGACGGTAAAGACTGAGTCTTGTTTAAATTTGACGTACAGGACGTCTGGCTTGATGGCGGGCATGGTTTGGCTCCTGAAGATCTGGATTGACCCTGTGCATTCCATTCGTCAATCAATCTATCGATTCAAATTTGGTCCTAGTATAGCTTTTGTCAAGCTAATTACTTGCCATTAGATTGCCGAACCTGTTCACGCCTTTTGCACAACACCGCCGCTGCCCATCTATGTCCGAGCTGCCCGAAGCTGCCTCGAGGATGGCGAAGCTCCCCGGGCGTTTCTTACTGCCGCGCCATTTCAGCGCGCCCCACCGCCTCGCCGTCCAACTGCTGGTCGTCGTCCATCACCACCGTCACCTTGCGCAGCAGGCCGGTGAACGCGAAGGGCGCGGCGTAGTCACCCACGGGGCTGCCACGGTCGCGGCCGATGTCGAGACCCGACCAGGAGATCAAGGTGGCAAAACCCATGGGCGTGGGGAGCACGCCGTTCACGTATACGACCGCCTTGCCATTGACCTCTGCGTTCACCTCCAACAGCGTCACGCCATCAACGGTCAGGCTGATTTCTGCCGCGCCGGGAATCGGCCCCATCTTGACCGCCGCTGCTGGCGGCAAGACGCTGCTGGCGGGCCGCGTGGGGCCGCGCCGCACCACCACGCCGAGGGTGTGATTGCCGGGCGCAAGTGGTGCCGCCGACTTCAACACTGCATGATTGCCGCCGACGTTGAGGTCGTGCACGAGATGGCCGTCTTTCACGTAGAGGGTGTAGCCGCTGGTCATGTCGCCATGCGCGATCAACACGCCGCTGCTTACCGCACCACTGGCATCCGCCTCAAGCCGCACATCGGCCTCGATGCGGTAACTGCGGCTGCGCACGTCGGGGGCAACATCGGTCGGTAGATGGCCCATACCGCGATGGAACACGAAGCGTTTGCGCGGGCCGTGATAGCGCGTGGCGTTCTCCGAAAAGCGCGGGCCGAAGCGGTCGTCGAGTGGCAGCACTTGATTGGCCTCGGCCTCCTGCCACCACAGGTCGATCAGCTTTTGCAAACGCGCGGGCTCTTGCGCGGCGAGATTGTGGTTTTCAGAGAAGTCCTGATCGAGGTGATACAGCTCCCACACATCGTTTTCAAACGGTGTGCCGGGCGCGTGATAGGCCACGGCCTTCCAGCCTTCGAACCAGATGCCGCGATGGCCGAACATTTCGAAATATTGCGGGCGCTGGCGTGGCGGCGCGTTCGCGTCCTTGAAGCTTGCGGCAAAACTTTCACCGGTAAAAGGCATCTGCGCCACACCGTTGATGACCGGAGAAGCTCGCACACCAATGGTTTCAAGTAGGGTCGGGGTGAGATCGGAAGCGTGACAAAACTGATGCCGCAGCTCGCCGCGCGCCGCAATGCCGCGCGGCCACGCGATCACCAGCGGATCACGAATGCCGCCGCCGTGGGTGTTCTGCTTGTAGCGCTTGAGCGGCGTGTTCGACGCCATGCCCCAGCCAAGGGGAAAGTTGGAATGGCTATTGGGGCCGCCGATGTCGTCGATGCGTCGCAGCTTTTCTTTCACCGGCTCGAACTGCAGGTTGTACGGCCCCATCGCGTTGACCATGCCGGCGATGCCGCCTTCCTGGCTCGCGCCATTGTCGGACAGCACCAGCACGATGGTGTTGTCGGCAACACCGGTCGTCTGCAGAAAGTTGACGAGGCGCGCGATCTGCTGATCGGCGTGATCGAGCATCGCGGCGAAGGCCGATTGCAGGCGTGTGAAGACGCGCTGCTCGTCGGGGCTGAGCTTTTCCCACGGGCCAACGAGGTCGTTACGTGAGGGCAATTGCGTATCAGCCGGTACGATGCCGAGTGCCTTCATGCGCGCGAGACGGGCTTCACGCTCGGCGTCCCAACCCTTGGCAAAGACCTCGTCATACGCACGGATCAATTCGGCAGGTGCCTGATGCGGCGCATGCGCCGCGCCAAACGCGAGCCACATCAAAAACGGTTTGTCCGCGCAATCGGCCTGATGGTCAGCCAGCATGCGGATCGATTCGTCGACCAGATCTGCCGACAAGTGATAACCATCCTCAAACGTGCCCGGCGCATCGACATGCGTGTTGTCGCGCACCAGCTCGGGCGCGTACTGATCAGTTTCGGCATCGAGAAAGCCGTAGAAACGATCGAACCCGCGCCCCAGCGGCCAGCCGTCGTAAGGCCCGCCCGGGCCACTCTCGGTAAGCGGCGTGACATGCCACTTGCCGAGCATGTAGTTGCGGTAGCCATGCGGGCGCAGCATCTCGGCGAGCGTGCCGGCCTCCTTTGAAATCTTGCCGCGATAGCCGGGAAAGCCCGCATCAAAATTGGCCAGGCAGCCGACGCCCACCGCGTGATGATTGCGCCCGGTGAGCAGGGCCGCGCGCGTGGTCGAGCACATCGCCGTGGTGTGGAAGCCGGTGTAGCAAAGGCCCTTGGCCGCGAGCGCGTCAATCGCCGGCGTGCGGATCGGTGAGCCGTAGCAGCCGAAGTCCGAGAAGCCCACATCATCGAACAGCACCACCAACACGTTGGGGGCGGTGCCGTGTGGGCCGGGCGGCGCAGGCGGGGCCGGCCAGTGTGGCGTCGATTCGGCAATCGTGCGTCCGATGGTTTGGACGGAGCGGGCAGTGGTCATCGCGTTTCTCCGGGGCACCCTTGAAAGGAATACTTGAAAATCCAGTATAGCGGCGGCGGCATGCGACAATTTCGCATGACCCAAGACTCAAGCAGCCAGTCAAGTCAAGACGCACGCGAAGCACCGAAAACGTCGATCCAGGTGATCGACCGCATGATGGTGCTGATCGAGGCCCTGCTCGCCGCCGACGATGCGGCGCCGCTCAAGACCCTGGCGCAGGCGGCGCACCTGCACCCTTCTACCGCGCACCGCATTCTCAACGTGATGGTCGGCATCGGGTTTGCTGACCGTAGCGAGGGCGGCACCTACCGCCTTGGCATGCGCTTTCTCGAACTCGGCAACGCCGTGCGTGCGCGCATCAGCGTGCGCGAAGTGGCGCTGCCCTTCATGCGCGAACTCGCCGTTGCTACAGGCGAGACGGTCAATCTCTCGGTGCGGCGTGGCGACGAGATCATGTATGTCGAGCGCACAGCCGAGAGCCACAGCATGATGCGCGTGGTGCAGGTGGTGGGGGCGCGCGCGCCGCTGCACATCACGGCAGCGGGCAAGCTGTTTCTCGCCCACGACAGCGCGGACGCGGTAAAGGATTACGCTGGGCGCACCGGCCTGCCGGCCCGCACGCCGCACAGCGTCAAGTCACTCGCTGCTCTTGCGCGTGAACTCACTGACGTGCGCAAGCTCGACATTGCGCTCGATCAGGAAGAAGCCGAAGCCGGCGTGCGCTGCATCGCCTCGGGCATTCGCGATGACACCGGGCGCATCAGTGCGGCGCTGTCGGTGTCGGCCCCGGCCGAGCGCCAGCGCCCCGCCGAATGGACGCCGCTGATCCGCAGCGCCGCCGCGCGCATCTCGCAGGCGCTGGGCTTCACTGCGGCCTGAGCGGCGCCGCCACCAGCCGCGTTAGACTGAAGTACTTCATGCCAGCGCGCCGCACTCCCATACTGAAGCACACCATGCCACTACGCCGCATTTCGTCATCATGCTGAAGACATTGTTCAAGGGCCTGTTCGCGCTTCTGCTCTTGCTCGGCGCGGCGCTCGCGATCAATACCCTGCGCCAGACTTCGCGACAGACTGATTACCCCGCCGCGCCGCGCCTTGCGCTCGACGAAGCGGCTGCGGCAACGCGTCTAGCGACCGCAGTACGCATCGCCACCGTTTCTGACCAGATCGATGGGCAGGCCAATGCTGCCGCATTCCGCGCCTTTCACCGCCACCTGGAAGCGAGCTTTCCCCGTCTCCACGCGACGCTCAAGCGCGAGACCATCAACGACTTCACTCTGCTCTACACCTGGGAGGCAGGAAGCACGCCTGCCGCAGCCGGAATCATGCCGGCGGGCACTGCGGGCGGCACGCTCGGCAAGGCCACCGGCAAGCCGGTTTTGTTGATGGCGCACATGGACGTGGTGCCGGTCGACGCCGCGACCGAGAAGCAATGGACGCATCCCCCCTTCGCCGGCGCACTGGTCAACGAAGGCGGCACCACTTACGTCTGGGGCCGTGGCGCCTGGGACAACAAGTCGAACCTGATGAGCCAGATGGAAGCCATCGAGCTGTTGTTGCAGGCCGGCTTCGTGCCACGGCAGACCATCCACCTGCTGCTGGGTGCTGACGAAGAAGTCAACGGCGTGCGCGGTGCGGGCGGCGCGCAAAAGCTGTTTCGTGAACGCGGCACGCGATTTGACTTCGTGCTCGACGAAGGTCTGGTCATCACCGAAGGCATCATCCCCGGCGTCGCCGCGCCTGCTGCGCTGATCGGCGTCACCCAAAAAGGCTACATGAGCGCCGAACTCGCGGTGCGCTTTGCCAAGGGCGGGCACTCGTCGATGCCGCCGAAGGAGAGTGTGATCGGCGTCCTGGCCGAGGGCGTTGCGCGCATCGAGAAGAACCCCTTCCCGCCACGCATATCCGGTGTGCCCGAACACATGTTTGCCACACTGGCGCCGGAGATGGGCTTCCCCAACCGGCTCTTCATGAGCAACCTGTGGCTGTTCGGCCCGCTGGTAATGCCTAAGCTCGCACAGAGCGACGCCACGCGCGCGCAACTGCACACCACAACAGGCGCCACGCTGTTTCACGCCGGCATCAAGGACAACATCATTCCCTCGGAAGCGCGTGCCAGCATCAATCTGCGCATCCTCCCCGGCGACACCTCGGACACGGTGATCGAGGCGCTGCGCACCAAGGCGGCGGACGCGCGCATCGAGATCAGCAAGCCCTCGTTCGTGGTCGAGCCGACGCGCGCATCGAGCACCACCGCGCCCGCGTTTCGCGCGCTGGAGAAAACGGTACGCGAAACCTTCCCCGGCGCCATCGTCGCGCCGGGCCTGTTCACGGCACGCGCCGACGCTGGCTACATGGATGCGTTGGCC
>JANNCZ010000796.1:0-8198 GCA_031387185.1 Burkholderiales bacterium | reverse complement strand
CCCGAGCTCGCGCCCCTCATCACCAAAATCAAAGCCGAGCGCGGCGGCCGCTTTCTCAACCTCTACCGCACCCTCGCCCACAGCCCCGGCGTGGCCGAAGGCTGGCTGCACCTGTTCACCGAAATCCGCCAAAAGGCCAAGCTCGATGATCTCTCACGCGAACTCGCCATCATGGAAATCGCCATCCTCAACGGTGCCGAATACGAATACAAGGCCCACGTCCCGTTTGCGCTCAAGGCAGGCATGACCCAGGCGCAACTCGACGCCTTGCCGGGCTGGCAGGTAAGCGACGCGTTTCCGCCGAAGCTGCGCGCCGTACTCGCCTACAGCGACGCGATGACACGCAACATCCGCGTACCCGAGCCGGTGTTTGCGGCAGTGCGCAGCCATTTCGACGAGCGCGAAGTGGTCGAGCTCACCGCCACTATCGGCGGCTACAACCTGGTATCGCGCTTTCTTGAAGCGGTGCAGATGCCGCACGAGACCGGCGTGCTCAAGGCGCACGACTGAGCTCCGGCAATCAACGGGACCGAGCCACCTCGAATCTCATGCAACTCGCGGATCTCGAAACCCCGGCGCTGCTGCTCGATGCGCCCAAGATGGAGCGCAACATCGCACGCATGCGCGCGCGCATGGCGGCGCTCGGCGTCGCGTTCCGCCCGCATCTCAAGACTGGCAAAAGCATTGATGTCACGCGCCGGCTGTTTGCCAGCGCTCCGGGGAACAACACCGGACCGGTCACAGTGTCGACGCTCAAAGAGGCCGACTATTTTTTCAGCCATGGTTTTACCGATATCCTCTACGCCGTCGGCATTGCACAGAACAAGCTCAATCACGTAGCCGCCCTGCGCTCGTGCGGCTGCGACCTCAAGATCATTCTCGACAACATGGAAGCAGCGAATATCGTCGCTGCCTTTAGCGCGCAGTCAGGCAAGGCGATCCCCACGCTGATCGAAATCGACAGCGACGGCCACCGCGCCGGCGTGCTGCCCGAGAGCGACGACTTGATCGCCATCGGCCGCACCCTCGGCGCCTCACTGGCCGGCGTGATGACCCACGCGGGCGACTCCTACAACTGCACGACGGTCGAGGCGATTCGCGCCATCGCAGAACAGGAACGCGCCCTCACCGTGCGCGCCGCCGAACGCCTGCGCTCCGCAGGACTGCCCTGCCCCATCGTCAGCGTCGGGTCCACGCCCACGGCAACCTATGCGCAAAAGCTGGACGGCGTCACCGAGGTGCGCGCCGGCGTTTTCGTATTCTTCGATCTTGTAATGGCCGGCATCGGCGTATGCAAAGTCGATGACATCGCACTCTCGGTGCTCGCCACCGTCATCGGCCATCAGCGCGACAAGGGTTGGCTCATCACCGACGCCGGCTGGATGGCCATGTCGCGCGACCGCGGCACCGCCAAACAAAAGATTGATCAAGGCTACGGCATCGTGTGCGATGAAACCGGCGTGCCAATTGACGGTCTCATCATGTCCGGCGCCAACCAGGAGCACGGCATCGTCTCGCACCGCTCAGGTATTGCAGCCGATACACCACTGCTGCCGGTCGGCACGCGCTTAAGAATCCTGCCCAACCATGCCTGTGCTACCGGCGCCCAGCATCCGCGCTATCACGTGGTCGGCGGGCGGGATCTGGCTGTAGAAGCGCTCTGGGAGCGGTTTTCAGGCTGGTAAATGCCGCAGATTCGCTCTGGATGCGGCTTCTGGGCCGATAGGCGTTGCCGGAATTGAGTATCCCGCACCGGCTTTCAGGGCAGCGCATCAAGCACGAGTTGAGTTTGCGTCACGACCGCGCACAGTTTGCCCTCCGCATTGCGGATCGAGGTCTGCCACACCATCGTGGTGCGGCCGCGATGCAACGCAATTGACTCACCCGTCACCCAGGAGCTGACCCGCGCGCCAGCTATGAACTTGGTGGACGAGTCTGTCGTGGCAGTGCGTTTGCCTTCCGGCAAGTTGACGACCGTACCCACCGCGCCAAGTGTGTCGGCAAATGCCATGTAAGCGCCGCCATGCAATATTCCGCCAGTGGTGCACAGATTGGCACGTACCGTCATCTCGGCGAGCACCCGTTCGAGCGTCACCTCCAGCAGCCGGACACCCAGCAAGCCCGGAAACAGCGTACCGAGACGGGTTTGCAGAAGAGTCAAGTCCTCCATGGCGCCTCCTTCAGTCTGTTAACTCGCGCCGGTGAAGACTGGATTGAACCAGACCGGCCCCGGTACGACCAACTTAACCCGGTTGCGGCCCGTCATAGCCTTCGATGATAACCATGTCACCCTGCGACACCGGCTGCCGCAGCTTGATTGCAGCCTGGTAGCCGGCACAGTGATAGCAATCGAGCGCCGCCTGATACGAAGGAAACTCGATCACCGCATTGCGCGAGCGGCTGCCGCCTTCCGGATTTTCGAAGCGCCCGCCGCGCGCGAGAAAGCGCGCGCCATACTGCTTGAGCGGTGCCGCATTGGCCGCCACGTAGGCCTTGTAGGCTTCCATATCCGCCACATCGATACGCGC
This sequence comes from Burkholderiales bacterium, assembly GCA_031387185.1. Lineage (GTDB taxonomy): Bacteria > Pseudomonadota > Gammaproteobacteria > Burkholderiales > JAEUOS01 > CANJDH01. The sequence continues at coordinate 5,670 of JANNCZ010000796.1, read as the reverse complement.
GATCCAATAACCTTTTGCCACTACAGGCTCCTCGAATAGGGTTGATGCGCAGCCGACGTTATCACGCAACCGCCTCTCTTTGGGGTATCTCCTTGGGATGTCTCCTTGCTGCATCCCCTGCCGCCACCCCACCGCCACACAAATTTCATCGCTATCTTATAGAATCAGCGAACCGCACGAAGGATCGAAGTGTTCAACCGATCCCAATTCAACCGTGATTGCCCGCGCACCAAATGGAATACGAAAACCGCGTTGTGATTCTTCTCAACTTTCTCGGTTTCAGAGAGTTGATTGATGTCACCGCCTCCTATGCGAGCCTGATTGAACGGATCGCCCTCGCGATAGACCGGATCAAGGAACTCGGCAATGGCATGGAGATTCACCAGTCCATGCGAATGACGCAAATCTCCAATTCGGTCGCCGTGTCTTTTGTGGTTTCCGAGCGATCAGCAGTATCCTGGTTGATGGACGGCATTGGTTTCTGTGTCGTCGACCTGGTGCAACAAGGCTATTTACTGCGTGGCGGCGTCACCGAGGGCATGCTGCTGCATACCGGGCATCAGTTGTTTGGCCCGGCCATGGCGCGGGCGCATGAGCTCGAAAGTGAAATTGCGCTCCATCCGCGCATCATTGTCGATAGCGCGGTGTTCGATCCGACCGGTGAGCATCCCCAGATTCAGCGCAACGGTTCGCAGCAGCTCGGGCACGCCGAATCATTTTTATCGGTCGATGATGACGGCTGGCAATACATTGATTACACCTCGTGGGACGCGGTGGTCAGCACCATTGGCGTTGATGAATCCGCCTACCCAGACTATTTGCACCGTCTATCGCAACTGGTCCACAAGCTGCTGGTCCATCCGGACCTGGGGGTGAAGAAGAAGGGCCTCTGGCTGCATACCCGGTATTTGCGGGCGCTTCACTACATCGCGCAACTGCCGGACGAAAGCGAATGGCGATGGAGAAACCCCGAGGCCTACACCACCTTTTTGGGTCTTCCCCAATTTGAGGCAGAATCGATCGAGACGGAGGAAGCCATTGCGATTTCGATGTCAGTGGACGAAAGTCCTGATTTTTCCTTGTGAGACAAGCAAAGGTGCGATGAAGACCTGGATTGCGACAGTCTGTGCGATCGCATTGGCTACTCCCTGCGGCGGCGCGCTGGCGCAAGAAGTCTGGCCCGCCAAACCGGTCAAGTTCATCGTGCCCTCTTCCCCCGGCGGCGGTACTGACGCCTATGCGCGCATCATTGCCCAAGCCTTGTCGGAAGCCACGCAGCAGCAATTCGTGATCGACAATCGCCCGGGCGCGAGTGGCGGCATCGGCGCACAAGCCGTCGCGAAGGCGGCACCGGACGGCACCACGTTTTTGCTCTCGGCCAACGCCTCGATAGCGATCAACCCCGCGCTCTACAAAAATCTGCCGTTCGACGCCGGCAAGGATTTCGCCGCCGTCACACGCGGCGTGATGGCACCGATGGTGGTGGTCGCGCACCCGGACACCGGCTACAAAACCCTCGCCGATCTTGCGGATGCGGGCAAGCGCGCGCCAGCCACTCTCGCCTACGCGTCGGCCGGCGGCGGCTCCCCGCCTTATCTTGGCGTGCGCATGATCGAGGAAGCCACCGGTGCGAAATTTGTACACGTGCCGTACAAGGGCGTCGGCCCGGCTTATGTTGATCTGATGGCCGGCCGCATCAAGTTCATGTTCACTGACCTGGCCACAGTGCAGCAGCATCTCAAGGCAGGCAAGGTAGTGGCGCTCGCGGTCAATCAGCGCACGCTGCTGTTGCCCGGCGTGCCAACGATTGCCGATGCGGGCTGGCCACAGGTGGAAATCTGGACGTCATTCAGTGTGCTCGCGCCTGCCGCCACCAATGCAGCCATCGTGAGCCAGCTCAATGCCCTGATCGCGGTTGCGATGAAGACGCCCTCAGTGGCGGGCAAACTCGATGCGCAGGCGCTGGTGCCGGTGTTTGATACACCTGCTGAATTCACCGCAGCGCTCAAGAAAGAGCGCGAGTATATGCCAATCGCTACAGCGGCTACGCCGCTTCCAGCATGAACTCCACCTTCACCGCTTCAAACGGAAATACGATGCCGCCCGCTTCGGCGCGGTCCAGCACACCGGCATTGAGCAGCGCCGTCACGTCGCCATGCACGGCCTTTACATCGCGTTTGACGCGCCGCGCTGCTTCGCGAATCGACACCGGCCCGGCACCGCACAACGCCTTGAGCAATTCCCAGCGCTTAGGCGTCAGCACCCGCCAGAGCAATTCAGGCGTGGCAAACGAAATGCGCGCCTCCCGGTCGGCGCGCCCGGTTTTCATGGCACGGGATACATCAGCCAGCGTATCGGTCAGGGAGCGCACATCAAGGACGACGGTTTTCACGGTTCCACCTCGCAATATCGGCGTTGAAATCAGACATCAGTTGATCGGGTGTGGAGAATCTGTAGGCTGACTCGCGCTTGCCAAAATGACGATGATCGCCTTTGTCGCGTTCATTGTCATACCGCAAAACACATTCATCGGCGACCACGTAGGCCATTCTGTACTTGAACAGGTGTGTGGAGGGCGGCACCGGAGAAGGAACACGCCAAATTGCAATTTCGGCAAATGCGTCTGTCCCAAGCGCAACACGGCGGCGAATCAGCGCAACGGCTTTCATTTGGCGCACGATAGCAATATTCTGCGGTGATGTCAATTACTCCAACATCTATAAACAGAGCTGGCATTCATTTTTTGACATTCTATGAAAGCCTTGGTGGCAGCGGGTATCAGAGCACTATTGATGAAAACCGTTGGTACGGGCGGGTTTCAGACTCGCATCATCGAAGCACCTATTCGCCCGCTTCCTTTATTGCTCGATACATCGCATCCGGAGCCAGGTCAATGTCGCCGGGCCAGGTAAGAGTAAAAGCAAAGAGTAAAAGGGGTCAGGCTCACATTTCCCATGGATTGATGACGGACACCCCAGCCGCCTTATATGGCGCGATGTCACGCGACGCCACGATGAAGTCGCGCGAGGCCGCGATCGCGGCAATGTAGCCATCAGGCATCAGAAACCCAAGCCCTCCGGTCTTTGCCGTGACTGCCAGCCCTGCGTAGCGCCGCGCCGCATCGGCATCGAATGGCAGTACCCGGTCTCTGAACAGCCCCATCAATCCGTCCAAAGTTTTCCCCAGCATATCTTTGCGTTTGCCGGAGGGGAGCGCCGCGATCCCGAACAGCAGCTCGGCCAGCGTCACGCTGGAAAGGTATAAGGTTTCGGCGGCTTGATCGTTCAGCCAGGCCCGCACCGCCGGGTGCGGATCGGGCTTCATTGCCTCGGAAATGATATGGGTATCGAGGACGATCATTCAAACCTCAGCGGTTCGGCCGGTGCCTTGCCTCTGATTTTTTGAAGCACCTCCACATCCGCGTTCGCCAGGCCGATCCGGCGGCCCAGTGCGGCGAGGGCTTCACCCATGCGGGCGCGCTTCTCCGGCTTGACCGTGCCCGCCAGGATCGCGCGCACTTCAGCCTCGGTGCTGCGCCCGTGCTGCGCAGCCCGCGCGCGCAGCGCACGATGGACATCGTCAGGCAAATTTCGTACTGTCAGCATGGCCATCGCGTCACCTCGTCAAAATACATTCTCTGCATGCATTATGTATTTTTGAATGCATCGCGTCAAGGGACACGGTCGCACAGGATGGCTATTCGACTTTTTCCTCAACCCAGCCGCGCTTGGCCATGAAGGCCTCGAAACTCGCCGTCTTGTAATCGCCGCTGCTCATGTAGGCGTCGAATTGCCTGAAGGCATCGACCTTGGTGCGCGAACCACGGCGCGCCAGCACTTCGCGCCCCTGGGGGTCAAGAAACGCCCACGCCGGCACCGGACTGGCCTTGAGGTGCTTGATGGCATCGCCGCGTGGCATGCGCGTGCCATCGGCCAATTCAATCTGGTCGTCACGATTGCCGCGGATGTCGAAGTAGGCCAGCACATAACGGCCGGAATACGTGCGCCGCAGTTCGTCTGAAGAAAACGTGTGCTTGTTGACATAGATGCAGTACGGACACTTGTCGAATCCGTAATACACGAACACCGGCTTGCCCTGCTGCCTGGCGGCCTTGAGCGCGGCGCTGTATTCGAGAAAATGCCAGCCTTCCGGTGGCGCGGCGCGTGCAACGGCCGGGGCACCAAGGAGTCCGGCGACCGGAGCCAGACCGCTCAAGCCGGCGGCGGAGCTCCCCAACAGCAGGCGCCGGCGGGCGGTTGACGGCGGCTCTTGCGCAACCGCAACTTGACCTTTGGGTTCGAGATTTGTTGTCCTGTCCATCCTCTACCTCCGTTGCGGGTCTGCGGATCGCCATGTCTATGGCGAAAGGAAATTCACGCTTTATCTTACCCTCACGGCCAGCCGATCCTCATCAAAGATCAGGGCACGCGGTTCTTCGGGTTGAAGTTCAGGGATGCTGCCATCCGGCGCAATGCCGACGGCGCCGGAAAGAAAGATCTGCCCGCGTGCCTTGACGACATGGCAGTAATGGCTGAAAGGGACGGGTTCACCGGGAACCATCAGGCGTTCGATTGGCATGACATTGACCCTTTGCAGTGACTCACGAATAGTGATGGCGCGATGATTGTAATCTTGTATCGTTGCCGGCCGAGGCGCGAAGATATACGCGCAGACCCGCTCCAGGAGCCAGTCTTCGCGCCTTCTCCAAATGCCGGCCGCCATGGCGAGCAAGCATTGACGAAGCCGGTGCGCGCCCCGGAGTGGATTCACTCTGCGACAATGTGAGGTCACGCATTGGGCAATGTTCACCATCATGCAAGCCTTCAAAAATCTCTTTGTCCTCGACTTGAGCCAGGGCATCGCCGGCCCGGTCTGCGGCGGCATTCTGGCGCGTCAGGGCGCCCGCGTCGTCAAAGTCGAGCCACTTCGGGGCGACTGGATCCGTGCCACCGGTGGCAGCCGCGAGGGCATGTGTGCCAACGCCATTGCCGGCAACCTCAACAAGGAAGGCATCGCCATTGATGCCACCAAACCGGCCGGGCGCGATGCGCTGTTGCGTCTCGCGGCGCAGGCCGACGTGGTGATCGAAAACTTTCGCGCCGGCGTGATGACGCGTCTGGGCTTGGGCTATGAGGCGGTGCGCGCGCGCAATCCGCGCGTGGTGTATTGCTCGATTACCGGCTTTGGCCCCAGTGGCCCCTTGAGCAAAAAGCCCGCGACCGACTCGGTGTTGCAGGCCTACTCGGGCATGGCCGTGGCCAACGCGATGGCGGGCGGTATTCCGAAGCGCATCGGCATCTACGTGCCCGACAACATCAGCGCGATCTATGCCGCACAGGCCATCAGCGCCGCCCTGTTCGAGCGTTCCAGCAGCGCTCTTGGGCAGCATGTGCAGATCTCGCTGGCCGAATGCTGCGCCGCGTTCCAGTCCGGCCCGATGATCGACACTTTTCTGTTTCCCGACCCGGCCAGCCGCACTGTGATCTTCGCGCCGGCGGGCGAGTTCCGCACCGCTGATGGCTGGATCGTGGTCAGCTGCATGAGCGCTGCCATGTTTGCCAGCATTGCCCGCACCGTCGATCGTGAAGCCTGGCTAGCTGATCCTCGCTTCATCGAAAACGACGCGCGCAAACAGCACTTCAAGGAGATCAACGCGGCACTCGCCGAAGC